>JADGQB010000338.1 GCA_017882145.1 Anaerolineales bacterium | reverse complement strand
TCATATGGCTTGTTTTGAAGGTGGGAGGCCATCGGCCCATTCCCTTTTCCATCCGCGCCATGGCATACTGCGCAGTAGGTGCCGAACAATTCAGCCCCGCGTTTGACGGAGGTCTGGTCAGCCGTGACCGGATTCGACGGTACACCCGTTAGAAGGTTATACGCAGCGCCTTCAAGCGGGAGTGCATCGGTCGCGACCGGCAGCGGCTGGTACATCGGTTGGAAAGCCGGCTGGATCTCCATGAAACTAACCCAACTGATCTTGAAAACATCATAAGCAAACATTTCAATGATCACCACGACAATCAAACCAAACAGCCCGGCAATAATCATTCGTTTAAAGGCAGGATTCATAGTGTCTTTGCCTCCACCGGCCTGACCTGCTCCGCGCCCAGGGACTGCATCGCATCCACAAATTCAGCCTGCTGCTCGACCGAACAGGGAAAAACCAGTGCGATCTTGCCATCGCTTAGTTCAGGCACATACAATTTCGGTTCATAGGTGGGCAAATGACCGGCCAGGAACAATCCCACAAAGGCTGTACCCATCAAACCCAACATGGTCAGTTCGAAGGCAATGATAATAAATGGCGGGATCGGGAACACTGGTTGGCCACCCACATTGAGTGGATATAATCCCGGAATCCCAAAAATCAGGAAAAGAGCCACAATGAACCCGATCATGGCGCCCCCCATCGCCAGGCGTGGGATGAAGGTCGGAATGTCGGGCCGCCCCAGGACTTCCTCGTTGAACGGGATGCCGGAGATGACATCCATCTTCTCGTCGGTAATTCCCATCGAATGCAATTTATCGATTGCATCGACAGTCGGGTCGATGTCAGCAAAAAGGGCCAAAAGAGTCAAAGTATCAGCCATATTGCCTGCCTCACATTAATCAACGTTGCTTACGGACGTTACCATCGCTTTACCAACTTTACGTACTATGTGGGCACTCTGTCCTTCCTGGACTTCCCAAACCGGAACCAATGGGATCAGCCGGGAGGCCAGCAGATAGAGCAGCATGAACAAGGCAAAAGTGCCGATCGTGAGGGGAATTTCAATGGATGGGTGGTACAGGCGCCAGGTGAAAGGCATGCGGGTGATTGTCAGCGAAACAGGAATGATAACGAAACGTTCTATCCACATGCCTATATTGATCACGATCCCAACCACCAGCATCAGCCAGGGCGTTTTGCGCCATTTCTTATTCCACAAAATCATCCAGGGAATAAGGATGTTGCAAATCAACATCGAGACCCACACCCAGGCGAAGGGTCCATGAGAGTGGAAATCGAGTAAAAGCTGTTCGAACTTATTTCCACCATACCATGGCACCAGGTAATCGTTGAAGAAAAAGTAAGCCCAAGCCATGGATATGATCAGGCTCAATTTGCCCAGGAATTCGAAATGCTCCGGCCGGATGAAATATTTCATATTCTTCATGGTCGAACGGATCATAAAAAGGACGATCATTACCGCGGCAATGCCTGAGTGGAGCGCACCAATCACAAAATAAGGACCAAAAATGGTGGAATTCCAACCGGGACGGGTTGACATGGCGAAATCCCAGGAAACAACAGTATGAACGGAGAACATTACCGGGATGATCGCAAATGCGAAGATATTCATGGCCGTTTTCAAGAATTTCCATTCGGCCGCCTTCCCGGTGAAACCCAGGGAAATGAGGCGGTATAAGCCAAGGCGCCAACCGGTCGAACGGTCGCGAGCCATTGCCAGGTCAGGGATGAGCGGCATAAACAAGTACATCGTACTGGCAATAACGTATGTAGTGATCGCCATGAAGTCCCACATCAAGGGTGAGTGAAAGTTTGGCCAGATGGCACGTCCGTTCGGATAGGGAACCAACCAATAAGCCAACCAGACGCGTCCCAGGTGCAAAAAAATACAAATGGCAGCCTGGATCAAACCAAAGGTGGTCATTAATTCAGCTGCGCGCGTGAAAGGACGGCGAATTTCGTACTTCATTACCCGCAAAAGAGCTGAGATAAACGTCCCGGCATGGCTGATCCCGATCCAGAAAACCATATCGACAATGAAAATTCCCCAATACTCGGGCCGGGTCAACCCGGTGACGCCCATCCCTTCAGCAATCATATACCCCCAAGCGCCCAACAGGGCAAACAGAATAGTCAAAGCCAGGAAGACCACCACCCCCCAGAATTTCTTGCTGGTTGTATGCATCGACTCCATAACCATGGCATTCATCTCGCCCCTTGGCCGCGGGTCGAGCATCAGGTGCTCGTGCAGATCTTTGGGTTTTTTGGCAGATGCGCCAGGCATCGCAATTGATTCAGCCGTTGTGGCCATGGTTTGAATCTCCCGTGAGATAGTAAACTTTGGGCTGGGTATCGAGCTCTTCCAGCATCCGGTAAGCGCGGCCATTCTTAACAAGTTGGCTGACCTGGCTCGCCGGATCATCCAACCTGCCGAAGACAATGGCATAGGCCGGACAGGCCTGTACACAGGCCGGTTCAACTTCGCCATCCCGCACCTGCCGGCCTTCCGATTGGGCGGTGAGCTCAGCACGACGGATGCGCTGGATACAAAACATACATTTCTCCATAACCCCCCTGCGTCTTACGGTCACATCCGGGTTGAGCTGGTTGTTCCAAGGGACGGGCCGCGGCCAATCGCGCCAGTTGAAAACGCGTACTTGATAGGGGCAGTTGTTGGCGCAGTAACGGGTGCCGACGCAGCGGTTGTAGATCTGCAGGTTGATCTGTTCAGAATCGGAATGAACCGAGGCGTAAACCGGGCAGGTCGTCTCGCAAGGAGCATTCCCGCACTGCTGGCAGAGGATCGGTTGGAAGATGGTGGAAACATCCGGGTATTGACCGGTCCAAAATCGTTCGGTATGGATCCATTGCATACTGCGCCCGACGCTGACATCCTGTTCGCCAATGGAGGAGATATTATTTTCCATGACACACGCGGCTACGCATGCCTGACAACCTGTGCAGAGGTCCTGGTCTATCACCATGCCCCACTTGGAGGGGGTATTCTTGGATTTCGCTCCAGACATAATCTACTCCTAAGGGGTACCGTATACGCCCAGGCGGCTCTCGAAGCGCGCCAGGGTTTGTTGCCGGCCGGTTTTCTCGATCCTGACCTTGACCGAGAACAGGGCCAGGTCACCAGCCGCGTTGAGGCGCGTCCCGAGCAACCGTACCAGGTTAGCGCCCCGGTTTTGTGCGTAACGTCCGAACGAAGTGTGTCCCTGACCGAATGGCATGGCGATGGTATCGGGGCGAATAGCCGGATAACGGTAGACAGACGCCTCCAATTCCCCAAATGGGCTGGTGATCCTGACAACATCATCATCAGATATCCCCAGCCTGTCGGCAGTCTCGGGGTTGATTTCGATCCAACTATTCCAAACCACAGTGGTGGTCGGATCGGGCAACTCCTGCAACCAGGATTTGTTAGACCCGCTACCATCACTTAAAAGCGTGGAAAAGAATGGCATAAAATAGAATTCACCGCTACCATCGAATTCGGGCATGGATTGGCTAAAACTAGCTTCCAGCGCATTTTGCGCAGCCGGACTCCCCAACCCGGCTGCCTGGTTCCACCAGCCACCATTTTGCTGCCATAATTCCCAGAAAGAATTTATATCCTGAGTGTTATAAAAGCCAGCCTGGGGAATGAGAGCAGTAAGGGATGACTGGATGTACTCTACTTCGTCTTTGTAGGGCACGGCAGTCGCAAGATCCCCGCCGATCGCCTGAACGGCTGCCAGGAGCACATCCGCGCTAGCTCGCGTATCGTAGAATGGGGCCACCACCGGCTGCAGGCCGGAGATGACCGGCCGGTCTGCGCCCGTTATGATCTTCTGGTAGCCCCAGGCTTCGAGGCTGGTGTGGTCGGGGAAAAGGTAATCGGCCTGCATGGCGGTCTCATCCGGGAAGGAGGCGAAGGAGACCACCAACGGGACTTTACTCAGAGCTTGAACAAAGCCGGACGAAGGCGGGAGTTCGTAAACCGGGTTGACTCCATGGATGAACAGCACCTTGATGCTGCCACTCTCCATCTGTTGGACAAGCTCCTGGAGGTCCGTATACGTATTGGGTAGATTGGGATTGGCAGCATGCACCGGTAAGGGCGGGGATAGAAATATCCCACCGGCTTGACCGAGGTTATTCACAAGGGCATTCAGGGTCAGGATGGCTTCGCCAGCCTCCACGCCATTGCTGGCTGCCAACGCCGGACCGCCGGGGATCGCCAAAGCATGCCCGGCCGAGGAAAATAACCCGGCAAGGCGGCGCAGATCGCTTTCGCTCACGCCGGAGGCCTTGACAATTCCTTGCACATCC
>JADGQB010000083.1 GCA_017882145.1 Anaerolineales bacterium | reverse complement strand
CCATACCAATCCGCCCAGAACCAGGGCGCCGAACGGAACAACCAGCCAAAAAGAGGCTGGCAGGCTGGTGAGGTAATAAATATGCCCCAGCATGAACAAGCCTGACTGGAATAACAGGATCCAGATGTTTTTCCAGCCAGCCATGAGCAGATAACCCCACAGAAACGCCCGGAAGAGCGGTTCTTCCGTCACTGCGGCATAACCCAGTTGGTAGAGAAAATCACGCGGACCGATAACAACAATGCTGAATAGATTCGGCAAACCCTGCAACTGGTTTTTAGCGAGCTCGAGCGAGGTCGGGTAGGCCGTGATGAGGATTGAAATAAAACCCACCAGGACGCCCACCCCGAACCATCTCCAACTTGATCTCGACACCTTCGGAATGGGTGCATGACTTAACCATAACGCCAGGAAAAGGCCGAGTGAAATGATCCAGAGCGCCAGGCTGGGCAGATTGGGAAAAGCCAGCGGCTGTTCGTTGGAGACCATCCGGGCCAGGAGCAGGGTTTGAATGGGTTTGAAAAAGATGATGATGCCGAGCGCCAGTTTATCGATATGAAAATCCACCAACCGGTCTCTCTCCCACCAGATCAGGCAGGCTGTTAAGAGGTAAGTCCCTATCTGGAAAGCGGGATCCAGCCATTCCGGGTAGGAAAACATTGCAATACCCGCAAGAAAGGGCAATCTCAGCAGCAATAAACCGGCGAGAAGTGTCCAGGCGACGATCTGGTGTGTCTTATTTTTTGAGGATGTAATGTTTTCCATAAAACACTTCTCCTAAATAACTATTGCCTTTGAGTAAGATACATCGCACAAGCGTGTAGTTGTGGCTCGCAGTCTGTTGAGCGGGATAAGCTGCCCGGAGCAGAGAGGACAGAGTAGGCGCGTGCCGTTTATGAGCCAGGATTGAACACGATCACGTTATATTGATAATCACTGCTCTGGCTGTTGACAAGTACATTATGTATGCTGACTGTATAGGTTGTGTCCTGTGCCGGGAGCGGCCAATTCGCACCATCGTTCAAGCCCATTGGAATCCAGACCAGAGTATTCTCTCCATACCCGGTCTCTAAATTGGCGACAGCCACTGACAAATTCGAACCGCCGGATGCCATCGTGACAGACGCGTCTGAAAAAACAGCATTGGCAAGCGCGAAAGACCACCTGGGAAATACCACCTGATAGGGTACATAGCCAGGCGGAGGCCAGGCTACAAAAACATCGCGTGTTGCCGGTCTTTGCTCCCACATGTGCGTATCGAATACAACCAGGGAATTGGAGGCGGGATAACTTGGTACTGGAGGAATATCGCCTGTTCCCATAACCTGGGTTTGCGGATACAGGATCCAGCGCCGGTGACCGGCGAAGTAATTACCCGTTCCAGGATCTTTCATGTAAAGTGAGATGGCATCCCAAGCATACGCACCCAGGGAAAGATTCGACGAGCCTGCCCCGCTATGTCCATCGCTTGAATAACACAGCCAGCTATTGGGGGGATCGTGGCTCAACGTTTTATTCACGCTCATCATCAGCGCGGCTGCCTGGGCTTTGCGATTGGAGTCGTCTGAAAAGGTTACACCGGCTGGCACGCCCGCCATTGCCCGGAAATAATTGATCCGCCGTAAAACTGCCAGCCGAAAATTCAGGCTAGTAGTACCTGGACTGCATGAGCTTTGGTTCCCCGTCCAGTTCATCGGTATACCTTCAGATGTCAGGTACTGCTGCTGGTAGAAATCCATTGAAACCTGGCGGTTTTGGAGGTTGAGGAAGGCTGAATCCTGGGTGCGCAGGATGAGCGGTAAGTAAATGGAATAATTGTCGGCTGCCTGGAGATCATTCTGGGCTTCGGTTTCAACTTTCGAGCGGATGTTATTATTGTTTAGAATTGAGGGTGGCTCACCCAGTAAAAAATCATCCGCAAGTACCGAGCTCGACAGCAGCAGAATACAGGCTGTCAGGATAGTCAGTGTAAATGCTTTCAGGTTTTTTGAGATCGAAAATTGCTTGTGCATCCTGACCTCCTTAATGGCTCACCAATATAAACAATCATACAGTAAATCCGCCTCCCCGGCAAATGAGATTAGTAGACTTCCGAAGCCACCCCACGGGGAGACGCACAAGACTTTGGAGGTCTGAGTTCGCCAAACCGGTTATTTATAGCCGGTGATTGTCCCATGCCTTTGGGTAAGGTGTCATGAATGGACAGAGGGCTCTGGTTCGCGTGTTTACTTTCTCCCTTTCGCCATTTAAAAGTGCAAAACCCGCCTTGACTGGACCAGTGCAGGCAGGTGGAACATCCCAACCCGTATGCAGCGGAGACGGTTCAACCGGGTATACTTTGCTAAACCTGGATAGACAACGAAAATAAAAGGAGAGCATTCATGGATCAAATGCCAGAAAAAAATGCAGAAGTTAATTCCTGGGCAAAAGCGATTTTCGCCATTACATTGTTCGTTGAGGATTTGGCGGCCGCGAAGCAGTTCTACCTAAAGGTTTTCGACCTGCCGCTGATATTTGAGGATAACAATTCAGCCGTGTTCAAGATTGGGAATACCCTTATTAACTTGCTGAAGACCACCGCGGCGGGAGTCCTGATCGAGCCGGCAACGGTGGCGGGTCGCGCGGCCGGATCGCGCTCTGTTTTCACCATCCATGTGGAGGATGTGGATGCGATGTGCGCGAAGCTGACCGCACGTGGAGTGGAGCTCCTGAACGGCCCGCTGGATCGGCCCTGGGGCATACGGACCGCCAGCTTTAAAGATCCCGGCGGTCATATCTGGGAGATTGCGAAGTAGCCCCTGTTCTACCCTCTACCCTGCCGATCTCCTGTCGCTGACTGTGAGGCAAGCCGGATTTCAATCCTGCCCCAGCTCCAGCATGAGACCAACATGGTCTGAAGCCCACTGCCACCCGCCTGCCTTTGGAAAAGGCTCATCGAACACCTTGCGGATGCTCATGACCCTGCCGGCTGGCCTGCTACTGCCCGCCAGGAAGATGTAATCGATACGTTCTTCAAGGCTTTCTGTTGGGGTGGCTTTCAGGTCATCGATGCAGCAGGTTAGCTCGGCTTCTCCAGGATGGGCCACTCGGAATGCATCGCTCCACTCATTGGAGAGCAGGCGGATCTGCGGAGAATCCTCCCTGGCATTAAAATCGCCGGCCACCACCTTCAGGTCCCCGGGCTGCTTCTCCACGAAGCTGCGCAGGAACTGCGCCTCCCCTAAGTTTTTCTGCGGATCCTGGTCTGTCAGGTGCGTGTCGATAAATGTCACCTGCCCCCCGGGAGTCAGCGCAACCGCTCCCAATGCCACCCGCATTTCAAAGAGGCTCACCCGCGGCGATAAGCTGGTGGAGATCGGGTCCTTCAACGGATACCGGCTCAGGATGGCCTCGCCCTGTTCAAAGAAGATCAGCCATTTATTCCCTTCCGACCGGTAATAAAGGTAGTTATAACCCAGCTCGCCTGCCAGGGCTTTGGCAGCATTCCCCGTCCGGATCGTCCACGGCACTTCCTGCAGCAGTACTACGTCTGCATCCAGCCGGCGGATTTCCTGCGCGATCAACTCCATGCGCACAGGCAGATCCTTGAAATCCGGGAACCCATGCAGCATGTTCAACGAGATCACCCGCAGCGGACCCGCCCTTCGGGTAGACTGCACGGCACAGCCTGCCGGGCAGCCTTCCACTCTCCGACCGGGCTGGCTGGCATTGACCACGAAACCTGCCGCAAGCCCCAGGCCGAGTACCAGCAGCAGCCATTTCCAGGCTCTACCGGGCTCTTTACCCGATTGCCTCGTATCCATATCTTTCAGTATAGCACGCGGAATAATCGCGCTGGTTCTTCTATCCGATCTTAGCGGGCTCTGCAGCGGATTGATTATTTTTAGCCCGTGCTTTTCGACTTTAAGAGATACCCCGTCGTGTGAGCGCCGGACTAATTACAATAATTCAATGGAATGGTATATTCAGACGCCAGCCCAAAAACCTCTAATAGAAGCCCTTTCTTGTTTTGTAATGCGTATATCCAAAAGGTAAGAAATTTGTCCGTCATTAGGTGGACTGGGATGAATCTTACTTGTCTCGTCAGACGTGCAGTTTCAAGCATATTTTCAGAATAACAATCGCTGCAGAAAAAAATCGATATATTTAACCGAAAAATCCCTGCCGTATGGACAAAAGTCACATACAGCTCGAAAACCCCGTTATTCGACGTAAAATTTCCTAAGGACTCATCCTGGCATTCCATCGAGCCTGTCCCCGAACTGAATAAATCCTTACAGGTTAAGCAAACATACCGGTTGAGGTTTGGATTAGTTTTGTAACCAGTCAAACCAGATGATGCATAACCTTTTCGCCTTTTCTCCGTCTTGTTTGAAAGGTTGATCCGGCAAAGATCTATGGCTGAAAAAAAGCAAGATCCAGGATCGAAAAACCATCTGGATCAGAGTGCGCTGGCCGCAATCTTTGATCTCTATTCGCATGCCATTTTCAGGTATACGCTCCGTTTATGCGAAGATCCGCTGGAAGCAGACCAGATCGTGGGAGATGTTTTTAATCAATTCCTGGAACAGGTGTCCCGAGGCGGCGGTCCAAAAACAAACCTGAAATCCTACCTTTATCAGATCGCCTACCATATCGTTATCGATCATATACGCGAGAGACAACGCATCCTTCCAATTGATATCGTCGATAGCAGCCGTGAAGGAGTTTCGCTGGAATCACAAGTGGAGGAACTGACCCTGCTGAAGGAATTAAGCTCAGCCATACAGAATGACCTGACCGAAGATCAGAAACATGTGATCATCCTGCGCTTCCAGGAAGATCTAAGTTTGCGTGAGACCGCTGACATCATGGGTAAGGACATCAACGCCATAAAATCCTCACAAAAACGCGCCATCTTGAAGCTGCAGAAAAGCCTGGGTAATACGCCATGAAGAGCCGCAAAGAACTCAACGAGAAAGAAATAAAGGCTCTATTGACCAGGCTTAAGGAAGGCCAGGAGCAGTATCCTGCTGACCTTTTGGAAAACCGGCGCGCCAGGTTCCTCGTTTCGGTCCCCCCGGCAGGGTTTATCATTGCTAGTAAGGCAATTTATAAAACGATCCTGCATGGGATCCAATCCACCGTGGCGGGCGTGACAAAAGTGATCCTCCTGTCGGCGATCAGTATGACCGTCGTCGGGACGGTCTTGGTTGGAAATAACCAGGGCTGGGCCCGGTTCCTTGATGATGAAGTAAACACCTTTGTAACCATGGTCGCCCCCTCAAATCTGGTTGGAACGATGCCCGCCACCGATCTGGAAAAAACGATCGCCGCTTACCATTTGGCTGAAACGATCAGCCCGACGCCAAAGCCAAGCTTCACGCCCACAGACACACCTACACTAACCTCCACGCCCACCGGCACAAATACGCCCACCTTTACGCCCGTCAGCACATTTACGCCAACGCCTGCTCCTGTTAACAATCCGATCCAGCCACCCATTATTGAACCGACCGATACTCCTGATATCGAACCGACCCATACTCCTGATATCGAACCGACCCATACTCCCGATATTGAACCGACCCATACTCCCGATATCGAACCGACCCATACTCCTGATATCGAGCCGACCCATACTCCCAAAATCGAACCGACCGATATTCCCATTATCGGACCGACCGATACTCCCGAAACCCATCCGACCCGTACCCCCGAATTTCATCCGACCCGTACTCACGAATTTCATCCGACCCGGACTCGCGAAATTCGTCCAACCCATACACCCGAAGATGATCACGACTGTGACCAGACTCCCCATCCAAGCGTAAAGACCCGCGTCCCGCCTGCACCCTGAACGGGCTTGGGAATGCCAGTATTGAATTTGTTCAGAGCGGTAGAATCGACCATTTTCCGCCAGGGAAATTCAGGGGTTACTATTAAAAAAGATGTGCCCCGGGTTGCATAACTTTTTCGCGATTACCTCGTCCTGTATATGATTGCTTTATTAATAATCCCAAGGGGGGCGAGCATCGTTGACCACGCAATCCCTTTATCCGTTTGAACGCCTGAACTGTTTAGGGGTGGAAGGAAAACAAGCGGCGTTCACCTGAAAGGGGGAGAAAGGGGGTCGGGGAAAACAAGACCTGCGTCTTATTTGGCGCAGGTTTTGTAGTTTTGACGAATTTTTGCATATGGGAATATGGGAAGATCATACAGCTGCAATCCGAAGACCCAACAGAAAATAAAATCTTACAAAATTGTAAGGTTCCCCCAGTGACATTTAACAGTCCATTCCGTCACGTATGCATCAAGACGATTTATTTTGTTCAAATGACCAGTTGACCTTATTCGCTTCATTGTTGGAAGGATGTAATCATGTATGACCCGATTGATTCAGTTGTGAAAGATTTGAAGGGAAATATAGGGTTTTTGGATCGGCTATTTTCCATGAACACGCTCCTGATTGGTACGCTGGGTATTCTTGTAATTTTGGCGCTTATCCTTGTTTTCCATAATTAATGGTTTTTGTATGAATCAAAATTCCTTTGTCCGCAGGTCCAAATCCTCTCTCGGCGCACATGTCCGGCCGGGTCCGCATTCAAAGAGAACATTAGGACAACTAATTTCAGCCGGTTTTCACCGGACGGAGTCAGATATGGTTGATAAATCGCGATCTGATCCCTCAAAAAAAGATCAACTAAATAAAGAATTGGCGGCGAGGCCCGATATGAAGTTGCGTCAGCAAGGGGAATCCATTAAGTTATCAAACTATATCTTTGATACAAATTATTCCGAATTAAAAACGCTGCTTGATTTCTATATCAATGATTCGAAACCCGAAACTTTGGCATTCTCGTCAGATCGGGACGGGTTGTATGTAATCCAGCTGGATATTCTCAGGCAGCTGCATAATTTTGTTGCGGCCTCGCTTAATTTGATTGACCATACCCGTAATTTGTACCAGGAGCTTTATCGTGATTCTGGTAAATTTACAGACTATCCAAAGAAAATAAGAAAAGAATTTGTGACAGACCCGCTCTCGCAATTTGCACAGGGGCTAAGCAAGTACTTGCAACATAATTCCCCACCCGAGATTGTTGTGGAAGAATCCTTCTCTCAAAACGCTTATGAAAAACCGACTCCCAAAAAGAGAGTTCTAATCTATACCTCAGACCTGGTCGCATTTGATGGTTGGAACAGGATGGCAAATAAATACATGAACAAACCCGCCATCGATTTGCTTGAAATGGCTGATTCTTATCGGATCAAAGTATTCGATTTCCAGCGCTGGTTTATGGATCGTCAAGATGAAATCCAAGGCAAGCAACTTGAACGCTAGATCCGCCAATCCCTGGTCGTGCTTCCTCCTGGCTGGTCGGATTTTCGATTTCAGCCTGGCATTGAGATTTATTTCCCGATACTTGTCAACCTGAAGCTGACATCCTGGTTCTGGAGTGGCTTATGGCAGAAATTCTATCGGTACTTCCAACTGAAGCAGCCAGGGCTTACCTGGCAGCCAGATCCCTTATGGAACAGCATCCTGACCTGGCGGCGGAACGCCTCCGCAAGGCCTTGGACCTGCTCTGCTTGAAGTTCGGAGGCAAGGACCTCTCTCTAGCCGACAAGATTCGGGATTTATCTGCCAGGGGCCACCTTCCTGCTCAACTCCAGGAAGCAGTCGAGGCCCTCAAGATTGTGGATAACGTTGGCACCCGCGAATCTCCCGCCAAGGCTGCCTCTGCTGAAGCCTGGATACTCGATTCCCTGTTCAAACTCCTGGCAGAGTATCTATATGTCCTGCCAGCGAAGACTTTAAAAATGCGCTCCGTCGCCGGGGAAAGCGGTCGAACGTTCTGACTGATTCATTGATCGATTAAAGCATCCAGCCTCGAACCACAGGGTTCGAAGCTCGTGGCAGACCTCCGGGTTCTTCGCGAACCGGAGGTCTGGCGCTCCAGCTTGCCTTCACCGTCGTTTTCTCCTCCTCTTTGGACACCTATGACTGAAAGACCGGTTGATCGATATACATAACCGGCAAACTTCAGTGTTCTCTGTGTTGAATACTCGTCTTTTTTGCAGATCATCCAGGGCTTTAAAACGCTCTCTGCATCCCTGGGATGGAGAATAGGGCTGTGAGTTTTTTGAGTATAATTCCAACATCGATCAAGAATCCCAGGGAGGGGCTGGCTGTGGAACGAGCCGAATGGTTAAAGCAGATGCGGGGCAAGGCCGAGAAGCTGTACGATCACCTGTCACCGCAGTATTGGGTGGAATTCGGGTTGTATCCGGACGAGACCCATCGAGAATATCTCCGGAAGTTCCTGGAACGGCTGGCCCCGCATGGCAGCCTGCTCTCTGCCGGCTGTGGGGCGGGGCGCTATGACGGGAAGCTCCTGGCAGCCGGTCACCGCGTGCTGGGCATCGACCAATCCGAGGGGATGCTGGAGCGGGCGCGGCAGCATTTCCCGGCTGTGCACTACCGGAAGCTGGGCTTGCAGGAAATGGATTTTTGGGAAGAGTTCGAGGGGGCCATCTGCCTGGACGCGCTGGAGCATGTCTGCCCGGAGGATTATCCGGGGATCCTGCGCAGGTTCCGGGAAGCGTTGAAACCGGATGGATTGCTGTATTTTACGCTGGACCTGGCGGATGCCAACCAGCTGCAGGCGGCTTATCAGCGGGCAAAGGCCCGCGGCTTGCCGGTGGTTTTGGGGGAGGTGGTGGATGAACTGGATGCAGCCTACGAAAAGTCTTTGGGGATGCTGCTGGTACCCGGTCAGCTGGCGGACAAGGCGGTCTACCATTATTACCCCGGGGTGGAGCGGGTGCGGATCTGGATCGAACAGGCCGGCCTGGCGATCGAGGCGGAAGGTACGGGGGATGGGTATGAGCACTTCGTGGTGAGGAGGAATTAATTTTCAGGCGGTGATATGGGTACCGCAACCAGCGCCGGGTCGTGGTCGGGCAGGTCCACTTCCACGCGCGTGAGCTGCGGGATTCCCAGGGCGATCAGAGTGGTCGCCACGATGATCAAGCCTATCAGGCTGATCAGAACGGCGGTGCCCCGTCCGGCACCCACGCCGATGATGGGACCCAGCACGGGCGCCAGCACACCTCCCGGGGCCATGGCTGGCTTGAATACGTAATCGGCCAGCGGCGCGGCCAGCAGCGGAGCGACGAGACTGGCAGACATGGCGATCGCACGCCGGAATGCAAACACACGGCCTTGCAGATCTGGTGCCACCTTGGCTTGCCAGATCGCCTGGCTGGCGGCAATGGTGATGGGGCCGCAGAACATGGCGCCAAACCCGCACACAGCCAGCAGCGGTACCGAGGCGCGCAGGCACACGGCCGCCAGGAACAGGCCGTCCAACAGGAACGCTCCCAACATGGCGTAGATCTTGCGTTTGCCGCCTCCCCAGGCGCTCATCACCAGCGTACCCACCAGCATGCCCACCCCCATCAAGGTACTGAGAAAGCCCAATGTGCTGGCATCCCAGTTATCCAGGATCAGGGGGACCAGCAGCGGCCCGATCACACCCGATAGGAAGTTGAAGATCATATAGAAAACCAGCAGAGCACGCAGCCCCCTGCGGGCCATGATGTAGTCCCAGCCGAAGCGCATTTCCTTCCACATCGAGCTTTTCCCTTTCGCCTCCTGGAGCGTGGGGGTCGGGCTCGGGATGCGCACGAACAGCAGCATCAACACAACCGCGAAAATATAAGAAGCAAAGTCGAGCAAAGCCATGTTGCCAATCCGGATGGTCACGTACAGCACACCCGCGATCGCCGGCCCGGCGATGGCCGGCAGCGCCTCGCCCAGCTGCGTGAATCCGCTGGCGCGCCCGTAATGCTGCTTGGGCACCAGCAGCGTGGTGGCGGCGGAAAAAGACGGCCACATCAGGGTTTGGAAAGTGGCCATCCACAGGTTGATGGGGATCACCATCCAGACCTGCAGGTGATGGGTGAAAAAGAGAACAGCCACCGCCAGCACAGACAGCCCGGAGCCAAAATCGCTGACGATCATGGCAGTCCGGCGGTTCCACTTGTCGGCAAAGACTCCGGCCAAAGGAGAAAACACTACGTAGGGGACCTGCATGGCCACTTGCACCAACGCCAGCATCGTCACGGAGTGTGTCTGATCGTAGACCCATACCCCCATGGCAAAGCCGGTCAACTGGCTGCCGAGCAGTGAAACCAGCTGCCCAACCCAGATGGTGAAGAAGGTGCGCATGCCGTGCGCCGGTTTGGATTGGTCTGTAGTTTCCATCAGGGCTTTTTGCTTCCACTATCCCAGGCCGCAATCCATGACGATTAACTTATAACGATAACCATAATTACAAGGCTGCGTTGAATGGTTATCATGATTCTCCTATGCTAATAAGTGCGGCCAGACACAACTGCTCCCATTATCGCACTACTTCTGGATATGTGCGCAAACTTCCGAATTCGGCAGAACTTGGAAGTCTTGCAACCAAATGAACCATTCGCACCTTCCTGAAGCCTGACCGTCTGCCCCTCCACCTGGCAGCCCGCAGTTATGTGCGACAATTGGGCAGCCATCCAATAAATCCAAATTCTTTCCAATTTCGCCGGTATAAAATTTTTGTAGAATTAGAGTGTGACCTATACAACATGTCCGGAGCAGCCGTTTAGATCTTCAAAACCCATCTTGATCGAAATTAATACCCAAAACCTGCGGCGCTCGCTGTCGTTGATAGTCGGGCGCGCCGGTTACCTGTTGACAGGATTTAAGTCAACAGCTTGTGATATTATTAATTCAATATTCCCTGGTAATCCTAAGTCAGGCCTGCTGTTGAAAGGAGAAATCCATGGCTCTCATTAAGGAAATAATCCATGCTTTGCTGGTCGTCCAGCCCCCGCACCCCATTTTTGTCCACTTCCCAATCGCTCTGATCAGCACGTCGCTCTTCTTCCTGCTCCTGGCATTCTGGAGGAAAAGCGACCTTTTGGAAAAGATCGCCTTTGCCAACATTTGCCTGGCGTGTGTCAGCATCCTCGTGGCAGGCTTTTTTGGCATCCGTGACAACCTGGTGCTTTTTAAAAACACGGCTCCCAACCACAATGCCAAGATTGTCATCGCCAGCACCTTGTTCGTCCTGACCGGTGCGATCGCCCTGCTGCGCTGGCGGATGCCGGATCTGTATCAAGGTCGCTATAAATGGCTCTACCTCCTCACGCATTTTGTTTGTTTTGCGCTGGTGGCCGTCCAGGGATTTTTGGGTGGCATTATCGTTTACGGATTCTAAGAATCAGGATGGATGAATACAGCGGAACTGCTAACCCTATTTACGCGTGAGCAAAGGATCGAAGTCAACTTTCCGGACATGGGCCGGGAAGTACTGGGCAGTGTGATCCGCCAGCAAGTTGCTTTCTTCGAGCGGCTCGGGCAGAACTTTGAGTGGAAGGCCTACGATTACGATCCCCGCCTGACTTGAAGGAACGCCTTCGTAAACGCGGTTTTGAAGTTGGCGAGTCGGAAGGATTGATGGTGCTCTACCTGGGTTCCGGCCCCGCCCTGCTCTCGTTTTCATATCCTTGTGAGTGGAACCTGAAAGGCAGCTGAACAAAAAGTAAGGCGGAATGCCATTCCGCCGTCACATACTGAAGTGCCCCCGCTCATCTTTTTGCAATAGGTACTGCAATGGGCAGGAAAGAAAATAAGTGACAGTCACCTCCAAGGCATGGTGACTGTCACATTTTAATTTTGGGATCTGGTTCTCAGCTGGTAGGGCAGACCCCGGTTCCGAGCTCAATCCCTATTTTTGCATTCCTGCGGGGGTGATTACAAACCAGACACCCTGGACGTTTTCGCCGGTGGTATCGCCGGCGGCCTTGTCGCTGATGTAGTAGTACAGCGGCCAACCGTTATAAGTAACCTGCATGCTCCCATCGGCACGTTTGGTGGTGCCCAGCATGGAGGCGGTCACGCCTGTACCGGCTACCGGGGCTCCGGTGGTCAGCAGTGGCGGCCAGTAGGAGGCACATCCGCCGGAGCAGTTGCTCGTATTGGGAGTGTCTTTGGTGAAGAGATACAGGGTCATGCCTTTCGAATCGACCAGGAAGGAGCCCAGGGTCGCATTCTGGCCGAGGTTCACCATTGCGCCGCCGCTCGAGCTGGCTGCCGGGGCTGCCGGAGCTGTAGTGATCGCCTTGCCACTGGCATCCAGGACATACCAGACACTTTTCACAGCCTGGCCCTTGGTATCGCCGGCGGCTTTATCGGCTACAAAGTAATACAGCGGCATGCTGTTATAGGTAACCTGGACGCTTCCATCCGCGCGGGTGAGCGTGCCAAGCAGGGAAGCAGTCACCCCGGTTCCGGCAGTGGGCGCTCCTTTGGTCAGCAGGGGCGGCCAGTTATTGGCGCAGGCTCCGCTGCAATTGCTGGTGTTGGCGGTGTCCTTGGTGAAGATATACAGGGTCATGCCTTTTGAATCAACCAGGAAAGACCCCAAAGCTGCGCTTTGGCCTACATTCACTGCAGTTCCCCCGCCTGTCACAGGTACGACCGGTGCGCTGGTGGCGGTTGGAACAATAACCGGTGCAGGCACGACCGGCGCGATTGTTGGCGCCGGGGGCATCGGCGTTGCCGATGCACAGGCAGACAGGACTAAAGCAAGAATTGTAAGGCTGTAGAGCATTAGTTTGGTTTTCATTAGATCCTCCGATCAAATTGACAGGCACTCAAGTGCCAGGTTGAATATATTGTTCTTGGGGATATAATAATTGCGAGCGCCGTGGGCTACCACGGGCGAAGGTCGTCAAAATGCCCCCATCCTTGGTCAATCGCCTTTAGTCGGGGCGCGTGCGACTTAAGTCGCATTGCCTTTTACGGGTAACAGGATTGAAATAGCGAGGTACGCAACCGGGAATAGGGCAAAATATAAGGAATAGCATTAATAATGAAACGCTTGAGCTTGTTTCAACGCTTTTCGATCATCGGATTTGTCATTATGGTCCTGGGCACGCTTGGGATAGGCTGGTGGCTGGGAGCACAGATCAAAGCCGGGGTGATCCGCGAGTCTGCCTCCACCTCGGCCCTTTATATGAACAGTTTCATCGCGCCCAACCTGCAGGAACTCAGCGATTCTCCGAGCCTGACCCCCTGGCACCTTACGGTCCTGAGTCGGGT
>JADGQB010000337.1 GCA_017882145.1 Anaerolineales bacterium | reverse complement strand
CACCATCGGGATTTCGGTGCCGGCGATGTAAGACAGGCCCTCCTGCATCAGGCTGATGCCAGGGCTGGAGGAGGAAGTCATGACGCGCGCGCCGGTGCAGGCCGCGCCGTAAACCATGTTGATGGCGCCCAGCTCCGCTTCGGCCTGGACAAACGCCCGGCCGAGTTCCGGCATACGACGCGCCAGCCACTCCAGGATCTCATTCTGAGGGGTGATGGGATAACCGAAGTATGCCTCCAGCCCGACACGGATGGCGGCCTCGGCAATGGCCTGGTTACCTTCCCAAAGTTCACGTGCCATATCAGCCTCCTGCCGCTGCGGCCTGGGCCGCGGATTTGGTCACCTCGCGGTAGACCGTGATGGCCGCATCCGGGCAGACGATTGCACAGATGGCACACCCGGTGCAGCCATCTTTGAAGACATGCGCCGGGTGGTATCCTTTGGGAGTCAGGCGGTCTTTATTGACCGCCATTACCTTGGGGGGGCAGGCTGTGATGCAAAGCTCACAACCTTTACAGTAGAGATCATTGACTTCAATCCATCCTTTTGCAGGCATCGATTGGGTCTCCTTGTTTGAAATTTGACAATACTTGCCTTGTTAGTGCTTCCAGATGTATCTTCCAATAAACGGGAGGTGGGGGTGTGCGGGAGGCTTCGCGTACTCCCGCACACCCCCATCCGTGCCCAATCTATGGAGAAGATACATCTTAATGGATTATGCTGTTGACTGGCAACGGTGGGTAGTGCCAAGCGTCCTAATTCGAGGCTACGAACATCCTATCCGGCTCATTAAAAGCAATACAGGTGCCTTAATTCTAAATTGTTTTCACAAAATCGTGTGAATCATGCTCAGGATGGCACGAAAGCCTTATCAAATATGTCATAACGTTCGACATTTTGCGCAAGAAGCAGTAGAATTGAAGCTAGAATTCGATTCGGTCGAGAGGGTAGCATGGTCGATACTGTCTTTCCATTTCAAGTTGTCCTTTTCACAGAGCATTATTCCATCGCGGGCGGCCTGTTCCTGCACGAACAACGGCTTTCAGACTTCCTGAACGACCGGCGTGACACGAGTCTCATGATGCGGAGCAGCAGCATTGCGCACCTGGCGGATCCCGCCAGGATCCTTGAGAAAACACTCCTTTCCATCATCCCCAAAGCCGGAGTCATCCTGGCGTTCGAGCCGCCCCAGAAGACCGCGCCACTCGGGCGGAAATTCATCCGGTATCCCAAGAATAAATACGATGTTTTCGTGGGCCTGGAGGGCATGCAAGTGCGCGGGAAATTGAACCAACAGGGCCCGGTCGACCTGCGCCAGGCGATGACCAATTTGTCTGAATCTTTCCTGCCGATCACAGAGGCGACCGTCACACTGGATGTCAATCCTGGCTTTATCCTCAAGCGGGATGCAATTCTGGTAAATGTACAGCGCATTCGCTTCCTGGGCGAGCTGGAGCCGGCGCCGGCGCCGGAGGAAACGCCGTAAGGGGAAAATATCCTACCAGAGATACCCATACACCCCTAATGGGGTGCCCCGCAAAATGCGCCCTGACAAGAACAGTCAGGACACGCGGGCCAGGCAGGCGGGTACGATGTAAACAGGGATGAACGGGATGGGGTTGATGAACAGTAGCCTGTAAAAAGTAACTTCCGAGACGAATAGCCTCGGAAGTTTTTTCTGGAATGCTCCCACTATTTCTTTAAGGCGAGGAACAGCCCAGATTCGGGGTGGTAAAATAAATTAATATGTTTCATATGGAGGTCTGCCCATGCCCACCCCAGTCATCATAGATGCCATCCGCACCCCGATCGGGGCACTCGGCGGCGCACTGGCTTCAGTCCGCCCGGACGACCTGGCCGCGCTGGTCATAAAAACAATCATCGAACGCAATCAGATCGACCCGGCGCTGGTGGAGGAAGTCTACCTGGGCTGCGCCAACCAGGCCGGGGAGGACAACCGCAACGTGGCGCGCATGGCGCTGCTGCTGGCGGGGCTGCCGGTCAGCGTGGCGGGCATAACGGTCAACCGGTTGTGTGCCTCCGGGCTGAACGCAGTCAACCAGGCGGCGCGCGCCATCCGCGCCGGAGAAGGGGAGGTGTATATCGCCGGGGGGGTCGAGTCAATGAGCCGGGCGCCGTATTCATTTCCCAAGGCGGAATCGGGTTTCCCCTTCGGCAACCTGACCGCCTATGACACTGCCCTGGGCTGGCGCTACCCCAACCCCAGGATGCAGGCTTTATACGGAACCGAATCCATGGGCGAGACGGCCGAGAACATTGCCGCCGAGCGTCCGCACATTACTCGATAGAAGCAGGATGAATTCTCCCTGCGCTCGCACCAACGCGCCGTCGCGGCGATCGATTCCAAGAAGTTCGCCGAAGAGATCGTTCCGGTGA
The DNA here is from genome assembly GCA_017882145.1 of Anaerolineales bacterium. Classification (GTDB taxonomy): domain Bacteria; phylum Chloroflexota; class Anaerolineae; order Anaerolineales; family Villigracilaceae; genus UBA877. The sequence goes on along the minus strand of JADGQB010000337.1, from coordinate 2,001 downwards.
TCATTCCTCAGAAAAAAGGCGACCCGAAAGTAACAGATACTGACGAACGCCCGCGCCGGGATACCTCCCTGGAATCACTGTCAAAACTGAAACCGGCTTTCCGCAAGGAAGGCGGGACGGTCACCGCCGGGAATTCCTCCGGCCTGAACGACGGTGCGGCAGCCTTATTGGTGATGAGCCAGGAAAAAGCGCAGGCGCTCGGGTTAAAACCGCTGGCCCGCATCCTTTGCTCGGCAGCCGCGGGTGTCCCGCCGCGCACGATGGGGCTGGGGCCTGTCCCGGCGGTCAGGAAGGCCTTGAGGCGTGCCGGGCTCAAAATCGAAGATATCGGACTGGTTGAACTGAACGAAGCCTTCGCCGTCCAATCCCTGGCGGTGATCGAAGATCTGGGTCTCGACCCGCAGATCGTCAACGTCAACGGCGGGGCGATCGCCCTGGGGCATCCGCTGGGGTGTTCGGGGGCGCGCATCCTGACCACGCTTTTATATGAAATGCGGCGCAGGGCGGGCGCGCAGGGCGATCATATAGGCCACCCGTACATCGGGGCGGCGACGTTGTGCGTGGGGGTGGGCCAGGGCGAGGCCACCCTCGTCGAATGGCTGGGGTAAATCTCGAGCGCCGGGAACATTCTTCCAAGACTGCTCGTCTACAGAATGCCGCGTGAGCACTCCCGCGGTTATTCTCTTTTGCTGGAGCAGATATGCATACCGGTTCCAAATTCTGGTTGGTGCTTCCATTCATCCTGATATTCTCCGCCTGTACACCGGGCAGTCAGGGTAACCCAGCGTTTACCGAAACGACTGGCGGCTCTACGCCGGTCTCGACTGAAAACACCGGTTCTCTCACGACTCCCACAGGGACGAGTACAAATATCGCCCCTACACAACCCATCGCCAGCCTGCAGATGCTGGATGCTGACAATGGCTGGGCCTGGACGAATTCGGCCCGCCTGCTGCGTACAACCGACGGCGGCCAGACCTGGTCGGACCGCACGCCGGCCGGGCAGGTCATGTCGGATGGCTTCTTCGCGCTGGATGCTCGGACGGCCTGGCTGTCGATTTATTTACAAGACAGCAGCCGCTTTGGCCTGCTGCACACCGGCGATGGCGGGCAAAGCTGGACGGAGTATCCGTATGGACCAGGCTCAGCCCTGCACTTTACAAACAGCTCGAACGGCTGGGCAACGCCAGGCGAAGGTGCGGCCGGCAGTATCTATTATTTATTGTCTCAAACCGGGGATGGCGGGAAAACCTGGACGCCTGTCCCGGTGACACCGCCCTATCCCGATAACAGCCTGCCGCCCGGCACAGTACACCTGAGCAGCACCGACAGCTTTTATTATGACCCGGCCCGCATGCTGGCTGTTTATGGCGACATGATCACCATGCAGCCCAGGGGCAGCGTACGACTGCAGGTCTCATTTGACCTCGGTAGAACCTGGACGGCGCAGAACCTGCCGCTGCCTGAAAATTATCAGGATGCGCTCGTCAACCCTTACCGGCCGGTCTTCTTCAGTGATAAAAGTGGGTTGCTGCCGGTCAGCCTGGTAAAAATGAATAACGATGGTTCTTTCGTCTACCAACGGCTGGTCTTTTATTCCACCCAGGACAACGGCGCCGGTTGGAAGTTGATACCCGGCGGGCTGAACGCGGCCCAATACGCTCCGATGCAGATCGTTTCCGGCAAAGATATTTTCGTGGTTTGCGGAAGCGCATTATGCACCAGCCAGGATGGGGCACAGACCTGGTCGACCGTGGCCTCCAACCTGGATTTCAGCCAGAGCGGCTCGCGTTCCGTTTCGGCACTGGACTTTGTCGACAGCATGAAAGGCTGGGCAGTCATCCAGGAAAACGACACTGCGAGGCTCTATAAGACCAACAACGCGGGCGTTACCTGGGAACTGCAAACTCCCAAACTGGCGGCTTCTGCGCCCGTCACGGTTACCGACGATGTCAGCCTCCCGACGCCCACGCTGATCCCCACACCTACACTTAAACCGAC
>JADGQB010000336.1 GCA_017882145.1 Anaerolineales bacterium | reverse complement strand
TCTCCGGGGCCAACACGCTGGCGGCCACGAACATGACAAAGTCAAGCACGACGGTTTATACCTATGCATACAGCGTTGGTGCAGGCAATGGCACGGCGACGGTGGCCTTGAGCACGGGCAAGGATTTGGCTGGAAATGTGGTCACTTCCACACCGACCAGCGGGGCGAGCTTCACAGTCGACAACACTGGTCCGTCCATCAGTATCGGACTACCGAGTGTTTCTAGTACGAATAGTGGAGGACCGGTTACTTACACCATCACCTATGCTGATCCGCATTTCAATACAAGCACGCTTTCCCTATCCAACATTACCTTGAATCGCACCGGTGATGCAAACGGATCGGTAAGTCTCTCAGGATCCGGCCTCAATTACATCGTAACTATTAACAGCATCACTGGCAACAATGGTTCATTGGGCATCTCCATTGCGGCCAATACGGCCAGCGACACACTCGGCAACCTTGCTCCAGCGGGTACGAGCACTACCTTCACAGTCGATAAAATTTTGCCAAGTGTCTCCTGGAGTGCACCTCCACCTTGCGGTAAAGCGGAGTGCTCTTTTAATGTAATCAATCAAACCATCCAGCTTGGAGTCAATGCCAGTGATAATGTGGGGATATCCAAAGTTGTTTTCAGGCGATGGGACTTTAATGCCGTACCCCCCCAATGGGTTGAAATTGGAACGGTCTACAATTCGCCTTACAGCTTTAACTTTAATACCAGTGTATTATATCCAAGCGCGAACGAGATTGATGCAATCGCGTATGATGCGGCTGGCAACACCTACCGCACAAAAAACAATGTTATCAATAAAGTTTATTGGCTTATTCACACAAACACCTGGAAAAATTATATGCCTCTGATTAAACGGTAATTTTGCACAGCATCATTCACCCCGGATATTGACCTGGCTCTTCACCGACACCTTGGAAGTATTGATGTACGCGGTAGTTTTGAATGGGGTCAAGCCTATCCTTGAAAGGCGTTAATCCCGGTGGTATAATCGCCCCCGCTCATGGTGCCTGTAGCTCAATGGCAGAGTCCCTGACTGTGGATCAGGTTGTTGTGGGTTCGACCCCCATCAGGCACCCCAATCTTTCATTGAAAAAGACTTCCGGATAGGGAGTCTTTTTTGTTTATGCTAGCCCGCTTTACTCCGGCGTCTGTCTCTTGTGCTCTGCCTGGCTGTTTCACGGTGCGTGCCGTCACACAGGGGTTTGTTGCCGGATTTGCCGCAGTTGCACAGCGTGACGCGGTTACGTGTCTCGAAGGGCTTGCCGTCCGAACGCTCGATTGGGATCCCGCCTGTCACCCATAGAGGACCAGCAATTGGACCATCGGATGTGATTTCGGTAATTGCTGCGATTTGTTGTGGCAGGTCCGGTTCAATGACCGCCTGGTCGGGTTCGAGACGGTAGGTCAGCGCACCAGACGGGCAGCGTTCCACCATGGCAATGACAAGCGATCGGATCTGGGTATCGTCGGTACGTACCAACAGCTCAGGCAGGCTGGTATTTGCAAAGCCACAATACCCTGAACTCATGCACAGCGAAGCATCCTTCTCGACGATGATCTTTCGACCGGCAGGAAATTCGGTCTGGCTGGGCTTACGGGCATTGGTATCAGCCCACTCAGTCCCATCAAAGGCAATCCTTCGATGCGTTCCGTCGCAGAATGGCTTGTTGGCAGACTGGCCGCAGCGGCAAAGCGCGTAATCTTCCCTGCATTCAGTCGTCTCATCTTTTTTCCATGTTAGTGGTTCCCCAAACTCTGAAACAACCTGTGTCTTGTGAGCCAGTGGCACACCGCAGCTCACAATATAGGGTCCGTTTTTGCGGATCACGATTTTCTTTTCAACAGGGGCTTTGGTCTCGTCGATTTGAGCCATTTATTCTCCAGTTCCCAATTACCACAGAAATGCCACGCTGCGCTTGCCCAGGATCTGGTCATCAAAAACCAGTTTGGCCGGCTTATCTGCCAACCCTAGACATACATGCAGCGGCAGCAAATGCTCTTCGCGCGGGTGGCAGTAGCGTGCGGAAGGGGCTTTTTCCCATTCGATCAGGCGTTGTTCACGCTCGGACTGGGGTATTGGAGCGGTACAAGCCTCGATCAGCCAATTTTGAAAGGCATCATTGGCCGGATCAGGTTTGGCAGTCCCTTCCCAGGCAAAAGCTCGCAGGTTATGAAACGAGAACCCGGATCCGATCACCAGGATATTTTCGTCCATTAAGTCCCGTAATGCTTTGCCAAGGCCAATATGTGCCATGGGGTTCAGACCGCGCAAAAGCGAGAGTTGAAGAGATGGAATATCCGCCTGCGGATACATCATCTTGAGTGGGATGAACAAGCCGTGGTCAAATCCACGCTGAGGATCGATGCGGGCAGGAATATTGTTCTTATTCAATATTCCTGCGATCCGGTTGGCAAGCTCAGGGCTTCCGGGGGCGGGGTATTTGATCTCATAGGCTTCCTTCGGGAAACCATAATAATCATAGAACATTGCCGGGGCGGCTGCTCCCAACAAGGTTGCTGCGTTCTCCTCCCAATGGGCGCTGATCACCAGGATGGCATCTGGCTTTCTTATCTGGCTTGGAAGCCCTTTCATGAAATCCAGCATGGCCTGGTGGCTGGCATCTCCAAGAATCGGCAGGGGACCCCCGCCGTGGCTGAAATAAATAATTTGGGCTTTATTTTCGGAGCTGTTTTGATCCATGGATAAATACCTCCTCAAAAAAGGTTACATCACTGTACAACTGATCCAGCATTTCCCGTTTGCTGGAAACCATCATTTCTTTTTAATGAACGTACCCTGTTCCAGTTCTTCGAAAGCCTGGCGAAGTTCTTGCTCTGTATTCATGACGATCGGGCCATACCAGGCAACCGGCTCGCGGATCGGGCGGCCGGAAATAAGCAGGAAACGCACCGGGAAATCTTCGGTATTGACCAGGATTTGTTCGCCATCCTCAAATACGATCAGGGTGCGGTCGCCCAGCCAGCGGTCGTGTTGTGTGTCGAAATAGTTACTGCCTTCGCGGTCATAGGCGAATGGATCCTGCTCGTCACAGAAAGTAGCCTTGCCATCGATAACGTAGGCGAAAACGGTATATCCGGGCGGGGTGGGGAAGGTAAAGCGTGTTTTGGCTGGAACAGTAATATCCAGGTACTGCGGATCGATGACGACATTCTGCACCGGTCCGCGCACCCCTGCCACCTCGCCGCAGATGACGCGCACGCTTACGCCGCCTTCCAGTGTTACAACCGGGATCTGGTCACTTTTTACATCCTGGTAGCGCGGGTCCATCATTTTCTTCGTTTTTGGGAGGTTGGCCCACAGTTGAAAGCCATACATCCGGCCATCCGGGTCGCCCTCGGGCATCTCCTGGTGGAGGATTCCGCTCCCGGCGGTCATCCACTGCACGTCGCCGGCTGTGATCACCCCCTGGTTGCCCATGCTGTCGCCGTGCTCCACTCTTCCGCGCAGTACATATGTGATCGTCTCGATGCCGCGATGAGGGTGCCAGGGGAACCCGGGGGCATACTGATTAGGGTTATCGTTGCGAAAGTCGTCCAGCAGCAGAAATGGGTCGAAGGTGTGGGTATCACCAAATCCAAAGGCCCGATGCAGATGAACGCCCGCACCTTCAATTGTGGGCTTGCTACTAATTGTTTTATGGATTTTACGATTTTTGGCCATTCTTCACCTCATTCAAACTATAGCACGATCGCGCCCGGCAGACAATATTTGGGAGGCTGGGCAATCAAGGGAAAGCCCAACCGGCTAAGTGGGTAAGCCATTCAAAGATGATTTATTATGACAACTTTTTGACAACAAGTCAATTGCCGAAATTTCCTTAAGACTGAAGGAATTTGCTTCCAGGCTCTGCGAAGAACGCTGCTGAAAGGCGGTAGGGCGATTTCCCTTATCTCGCTCAGTGATTAATAATTTCTTCGGTGGATAAATTTACATTGGTTACCTTGTAAATATTCAAATGCTCTTCAATCCCTTTTAGTTGAACACGAACCGATTCGATTTGGCAATGCTGTTCCTGGAGTAATTCCTGCACTCCCGCAGAACAATAGATTTCCTCTGTAAGGAAAATCTCTTCCCCCCCTGCGCTGCCTTGTACACGTGAAGCGATATTCACGGTCTGACCGAAATAATCGATGCGCTCGTTGAGTGTCACCGATATGGCTGCTCCCCGGTGAATACCAATTTTTAGGATCAAGTTCTCCTGTTGTGAAGCCTGGTTCAATTGCCGGAGTTCCTTCAACATCTCAAGCCCGGCTTCAACCGCTTCCACCGGCTGGTTGAAGGTCGCCATGATCGCATCACCAATCGTTTTGACAACCACCCCGTGCTGGTTTACGATGGCCTTGTTCAAAACGCCATAATG
>JADGQB010000082.1 GCA_017882145.1 Anaerolineales bacterium | reverse complement strand
CCGTAATAATTCACCTTTCCAAAGCGCTTCCGTTTCCCCAAACAGCGTATACACATCTTGGCGCATCTCTATCGTTTTGGGGTCGCGGTTCAGCAGCGCTACCACACCGCGCGGTTCTGCTTCTTTGAGCCGGCGAAACAACCTGTAAGTTCGCTGGTGTCCTTTATTCGAATCGTTGCCATGAGGCAAAAAGATTAAATCGGGCAAATGCATATCCCAATAAGCTCTCATCTGCGCTAGATTCTTATCGGATACCTTAGGATGGCCTTCTGCATCTTCTGCCAGGTGCAAAAATGTTAAATGCTCCGGCGGCAGCCCAAAAAAATTACAGCTCGCCTTTTGCTCATGTTCTCGGATTGCCGCCTTCGCTTGTGCAGTGAGCTTGGGAGCGAAATCATCATCTACTCCGCTTGCTCCGGATGTGAGCACGACCAGATCGATTGGGTTGCCATTATCGCGTAAGATACGCATCGTAATTCCGATGGCGTCAAAATCATCTGGATGCGGGGCCAATACCGCCACCCGCAAGTTTGGATCCAGGTGGAGTGTGTTTAAAAATAGAGGCCGGGTTTTATTTAGAAAAGGCTCAAAATTCGATTGCATGACCTACTTCTTTTATTTTTTATCGCCTTGATTGTCTTTCTCCCAACGCTGGATGGCTTTCTCGAGCCAGATCAACCGGTTTCCAACCGGAAATTGTTTGTGTTCAAAATCGATTAATCTCTCTGCAGCGGCATTGTCGCCGCCCACCTTCCGCAGTAGATTATTAAAAAGCTCCGCCTGGTTGATAGCCGCCCCGAATAGCTCATCCGCCGGATAAGGTCGCTTCGTCAGCTTTCTAACGAACCCGTCGAATCTGGCAAAAATTCCCTCCTGGCGGTAACGTTTTGGGCGTAACGGTTGTGGTTGGTATTGCCCCGTTTCATCCTCGGGTTCATACAAATTAACTCCGCAATTAGGGCAGCGCGAAAGTCCATAGTATATGTACGCGCCGCAGTTTGCGCATTCAATCTCATCCTCAGCTGGTGGGGGATCGATACTTGTAGGCATAATCTCAATTGTACTCTTTGCAAGGTCCTCCCTCCAGATTACCTCGTTCTATGCAGGTTGAGGATCCTCGATCACAAATCACAAATCTTCAACCTTCTTCCTGAACTGTGTCTCGTACAGCCTCGCATACAGCCCTCTCTGTCCCAGCAGTTCCAGGTGTGTTCCTCGCTCGACGATCCTCCCCCGGTCCATCACCAGGATCAGGTCCGCTGCCTGGATGGTGCTTAACCGGTGCGCGATCACGATGCTCGTCCGTCCCGCCATTACCCGTTTGAGCGCTTCCTGGATCAGCGTCTCGGATTCACTGTCCAAGGAACTGGTCGCTTCATCCAAAACCAGGATCCGTGGATCCTTCAGGATCACGCGTGCCAGCGCCAGCCGTTGTTTCTCACCGCCGCTCAGCCGGTAACCTCGTTCTCCCACGATCGTCTCGTACCCGTTCGGCAGGCCCAACACAAAATCGTGGATGTTCGCCGCCCGCGCCGCCGCCTCCACCTCCGTCTGGTTGGCATCCTCCCGTGCGTAAAGCAAATTGACGCGGATCGTATCATGGAACAGGTAGGTTTCCTGCGTCACCATCCCGATCTGGTTTGTCAGCGAGGCCAGCGTTACATCCCGCAAGTCCTGGCCGTCGATCAGGATCCGCCCCCCGGTCGGGTCGTACAGCCGTGGAATGAGATAGGTCATTGTAGTCTTGCCGGCTCCGCTTGGCCCCACCAGCGCCACCAGGCTGCCTGGGTCTGCCCGGAAGCAGATGTGTTCCAGTACTTCATCGCGTGCCTGGGTGTGCACAGCCAGCGCCGGATCCTCCGGTGTTCCGCCGTTGCGGGGTTTCTCCTCGCGCTCCCCCGAGAGCACCGCTTTCACATCCTGCATCTGTCCGAAGCGCCGGACGTCCTTCAGCAGGTTCTTCTCTTCAATCTGGTATCGAAAATTGACATCCTCGAACTCCAGCACGCCCTGCACGTTTTCCAATACCTTCGCTTGTGGTTTCTCGGCCACTTCGTACGGCAGATCCAGAACTTCAAATACCCGCTCGAAGCTTACCATCGAGGTGGCAAAATCCACCGGGGCATTGGTTAGGCTCTGTAGTGACCCATACAGGTTCCCCAGGTACGCGCCCAGCGCCACGATCGTCCCGATGGTCAGGGCGCTCTTGATCACCAGATACCCGCCCACTCCGTACACCAGCGCCATGCCGATCGAGCTCAGCAAGCCGATGCTGACGAAGAACAACGTCCCGGTCACTGCCCGCTGGATGCCGCTCTGGCGCACATCCTGTGCCCTGGCGTTGAACCGGGCATCCTCCTGGGCGGTTCGCCCGAACAGCTTAACCAGCAGCGCCCCGCTGATATTGAGCAGTTCGTTTAGCACTGCGTTCATCTTCGCATTCAAGTCCAGTTGTAACCGGGCCACGTCTCTCAGGCGGTTCCCCAGCTTGCGTGCTGCCACCAGGAAGAACGGCAGGATCGCGATGCTGATCAGGGTCATCCGCCATTCCAGTGTGAACATTACCGCCAATACTGCCACTGCCTGGATTAGGCTCGTTACGATGTTGACGAATGTGTTGCTGATTGCGCTTTGCGCACCGACTACATCATTGTTGAACCGGCTGATCAATTCACCCACTTTGGTATGGGTATAAAAGCCCAGCGACATGCGTTGTAAATGTGCGAACAAGCCCGAACGCAGGTCATAGACCACCCCCTCACCCACGCGTGCGTTAAGTTGCCGCAGCAGCACGTTCAGCCCGCCCGTCAGCAGTGGGATGGCCAGAAGGGCCACTACCAGCCATGCCAGCTGGTGCATATCCTTGTTCGGCAGGGTTTTATCGATCATTTGCCTCAAGATGAGAGGGTTTATCAGGCTCAGGCCGGAGGTTATCAGCGTGATAACCAGCATTCCAAGAATTAACCACAGGTAGGGACGCGCATACTTGATCACGCGTCTTAGCAATACCCAGGTAACTTGCGGTTTCTCGTCAGTAGTATTCACGACACCCCATGGGCCCCCGTGACCGCCTCCACCGCGCATCATATTTTCTGCTCTCCGTGCATGCTTTTGTCTCCATTCGGCTGGAAAAGAGGTTGGATGATTTGCAGGGCCTCGTAGACCGTCGCGCATTGTTCTGCAGTCAGGGGTGTCAGGAGCTCGACCAACCTGGCCTGTGCGCTGCTCCTGGATTTATCCAGCACCTCCTGTCCGCCTGGCGTAAGTTGCAGAGTGATTTTCCTTCGGTCAGTCTGGGAAGACTGGCGGCTCACCACTGAATGCGATACCAATCCATCCACGATTTTGCTTACGGTGGGAGGGGTTAGCCCCAGATGCTCCGCCAGGTGCTGGAGGGATACCCCCGGGTGTCGTTCCAGGAACAGTAGCGTGCGGAAAAGTGGGACATTCAAATCTGCCCCACGCTGGCTGCGCATTTCAGCCCGGATGGTCCGCATGACCACCGGCACCACGTCCAGCACTTCCTGCGCGACAGCCTCTATGGATGTATCCATAATTTATTTGCCTTTCTAATTATTAGATAATCTAATTATATCTTATTTTTCCCTCTTAGTGTGCTGTGACAGTCTTCATGAGAAAGAAGGAGACTGTCACAGCACATCTTTCATGGCTTGACCTAGATTGATATAAGGTTGTTTTTGGAGTCCCTGGGTGTTCCTTCTTGAACTTCGTGTTTGGAATCTTTTGCTTTCGTCCCAAGGCTCATTGCCCCGCGTGGATGATCCCCGGCTCGTCCATGCATCCCATCCTCCAGCTCCGGCCATCCCGCTCCAGCAGTTTGTCCGCTTCCTCCGGTCCCCAACTATCAACCGGATAGACTACCATCGGCTTTCCTGCCTGCGCCTCCCAGCCTTCCAGCACCGGGTCCAGCAGGCGCCAGGCTGCCTCGATCGAATCGTTGCGAGTGAAAAGGCTGGCATCCCCGGCCAGGGCATCCAAAAGCAGCCGTTGGTATGCTTCAGGTAGCGTCCCATGGAAGGAGGAACGGTAGTGGAAATCCATGTCCACCGACCGCATCCCTTGCTCGCTGTCCGGTTCCTTGGCCTCGAACCGCAGGTGCATGCCTTCATCCGGCTGAATGCACATCGAAAGGATATTGGGGGTGATCTCGCTGCCCTCCGGCAGGTGGAACATCAGGTGCGGCGGGCGCTGAAACTCGATGATGATCTCGGAAGCTTTCCCCATCATCGCCTTTCCGGAGCGCAGGTAGAACGGAACTCCCTGCCAGCGCCAGTTGTCGATGTACAACTTCATGGCCGCATATGTCGCGGTCTGTGAGCCCTTTGCCACCCCTTTTGCGTCTGTATATCCCGCATACTGGCCTCGTACCGTATCCTCCAGAGCGATCGGGCGGATGCTCTCGAGTAGCTTGGCCTTCTCGTTGCGGACTGAATCCGCGTTGAATGAACTCGGCGGCTCGATTGCCACCAGTGCCAGCAGTTGCAGCAGGTGGTTCTGGAACATGTCCCGTACCACTCCCACGTTATCGTAGTATCCGGCCCGGAGACCTACATCCACATCTTCGGCCACCGTCACCTGCACGTTGTTGATGTAACGACGGTTCCAGATCGGTTCGAAGATGGTATTGGCGAAACGGAAGAACAGGATATTTTGGGCGGTCTCCTTGCCCAAATAATGGTCGATACGGTAGACCTGGCTCTCGTTGAAGACGCTGTGCACGGCCTGGTTTAACGCAAGTGCAGAACCCAGGTCGCGCCCGAACGGTTTTTCGATCACGATCCTCCGCCAGCACGCCGGGTTGTAGGCCATCCCCGCCGAACCCAACTCACTCACGATGACCGGATAATGCTCCGGTGCCGTTGCCAGGTAGTACAGCCGGTTGGCTAGGCGGCCTTCCATTTTGATTAGATAAGAATCCAGCTTTGGAAAATCCTCCGCCTTGTCCAGGTCTCCCTGGAAGTAGTGCACGTTACGGGCAAAGTCCTCCCATATTGCCGGGTTGAAGGTCTCTGGAGAGAAAGTTGACACACCCTCCCGAAGTTTGGCTCGAAAAGTCTCATCTGTTAGCGGTCGCCGCGCAAACCCCATGATGGTCGCACATTCCGCCAGCCGGCCCTTCTTGAAGTTATTGTAGAGCGCCGGGATGAGTTTGCGCCAGGTCAGATCACCCGATGCGCCGAATATCACGATCGTGGTGGCAGGCATGCCTTTCTTCATGGGTTTTTTTTCCTTTATCGCCTGGCCGTCGGTTTCAATTTGCATTTCGTTCTGGTCCGTTTTTTCACGTTCAGCTCTCAAAGTATCCATTGATAAATCTCCTATGCCAACCATCCGGCAGATATTTCAAATCAATTATCGCATAAAACGGTTGAGCCAGGCAGTAATGGTCTCAACTTAAAAACCTTTGTACCTATCTGCCGCCTGCCCCCGTAGTTTGGGGGATAATTGGGGGTCGTGGTTGGTTCTCTCTCTAATTTTCCAAAGAAAAACGCCATTATAAAACAACATCCTCGCGCAAATGGAGCGGATCAATGGCTACCAGTCTGGCAGCCACCTCTTTAAGCGATTGATCTTTCCCTGCAGGAACTTCCGGCAGGACCTCTGAAACCGGGACTGCTTTATGAGCGAAATGCCCAAGCGTCAGATCCATTAATTGCTGGTCGAAGAAAATGATGTCCAGGTCGATCGGGCGTGGGGAATTCTTGTCTGAATTTCGAATCCGCCCCAGTTGTGCTTCCATTGGCAAAAGCACCTCCTGTTTGAGCGCGGGTGCGTCCAGGTGTGATACCGCCAGGAGGGCGGCATTCAGGAAGTTTGGGCCGTTTCCCCCAACGGGTGCGGATTCCCATACCGACGAGACTTGCAAGACGGTCAACTGTTTCCGTAATAATCCCACTGCCAGCGGCAGGTTGTATTCCGGTCGGATATTCGAGCCAAGCAGCAGGCAGACTTGGTAGCCCGGTTTTTTCATTGGAAGTCCGCTTTGGTACGTTCGATCTCAACGCCCACCGAGCGTGCGAATCGAACCGCGCCCGGTTTTTCAACCCGTACACGTACCTTCTGGACTCCCGATTCTTCCAGGCACAGCTGGGCCAGGTCCTCGGCGAGCGCCTCAACCGTGAGGCGTGCAGCTTTCTCAGCGTGGGCCTGGGCCAGTTTGGCAATCGTGCGGTAATTCACTCCATCCTGTATGTTGTCACTCTTGCCGATCGCCTTCAGGTTCGTAAAGAGAACCAGGTTGATCAGGATTTTCTGAGGCTTTTCGCGCTCCCAATCGTTGATTCCAATGATACCCCGTGCCTCCAGATCAGTGATGAATACTTGGTCCATTCTGACTCCTCCTAGACCAGGTGTCTCCCGCCGTCGATATGCAGGATTTCCCCGGTGATATATGCCGGTCCGGCGAGCAGGAAGATCAAGGCTTGCCCCACCTCATCCAGGTTTCCCCAGCCTCCGGCCGGTACCTGTTCCAGCTGCCGCTCGGGAGCCCCTTCTTCCGGCGCCAGGATTGCGCCCAATGCCAGCGATCGCCCCACCCTGGGCGCCGCTCCAGTGATCAAGACCGTCTTTCCATCCAGAGACATTATTTCTGCGCCTCACTCGGATAATTACAGAGTACTGCGTAATTATCTAAACCAGAAGCGTCAATTTTGCCGTCATTTTGGCACAATCCAGTTTAGATATTTATGCAATGAGCAGTAGGAAACCAGGCCGCCTATTGCCGGTTCAATCCGCAGGCAGCTAGAAACTCGCTGCGCAAAGATGCGTCGTTGGCGTAATTGCCGCGCCAGACGGTTGTCCTGGTCAGCGGGCTCGCCTCCCGCACGCCCCGCATTTCCACGCACATGTGTCTTGCTTCCATGTAGACCGCCACTCCATGCGGGTGCACCATTCCCTCCAGGGTATCGGCCACCTGCTGCCCGATCCTTTCCTGGACGGCGAAACGGCGGGTGAATATTCTCAACAAGCGGGTGAGTTTGGATAGCCCGATGATATTTTCATGTGCTATATAGCCGATATATGCCCGTCCGTAAAATGGGAAAACATGATGTTCGCAAAGCGAATAAAACTGGATCGGACCTTCGATCACTTGTGCCATCCGGCAATCTGGGTCGCCGCGGCACTCTGTTTCGAAGGTCTTCAAAAGCTTGGGATCCCCATCGAAACCGTTGGTCGCGTCGATCATTGCCCGGATAAACCGGTTGGGGGTATCGACGGTTGCAGGACTTTCTAGATCCATGCCCAGGCTGGAGAAGATTTCCGCCATATAACCTTCGAATTTATGGATTTGTTCTTCTGAAATTTGACGCTTATGCAATGCAATGGTAGATTGCAGGGTGAGATTTCCAAGCTCATGTTCATGTTCATGGTTATGATGATCAGTTTCCATTATGATTCTCCAATTAGGGATGATAATCCCCATTTCAGTTAGGATATTAAGATTAGTGATCAATATCCTAGCTTGCCGATGAGATTTTCGGGACCGAAGGGTCCCGGATTGGCGATCAATTGGCGGGCAGCTTCGATCTTTTTCCACACATTCCAAAGCAGTACTCCGCGGACGCGACCCTCCTTGAGGTAATATAGTACACCCGTCTTGAACGGCTCTTTCCAATCCACAACCACGTTTGAACGCGCATCCAGCTCGCCTATCGCTTCATAACCCAGTTCGAAAAGGTCCGAAAAAAAGAATGGGAGATGCAGGTATGGTTCACCCGCCCCGGCCATGTTCCGCCCGGCTTGCAAGCCCATCGTGTTGGCGTTGTCCTCATGTTCCACCCGCATCCGCTTCCCAAGGGCTGGATTAAAGAATTCAGCCACGTCTCCGGCGGCATAGATTCCAGGTTTGCTTGTGAGCAGGTGTTCGTCCACTACAATACCGTTCCCGGTTTGCAGGCCTGCTGTTTTTGCAAGTTCAACGTTTGGCAATATTCCAATGCCTGCCACGACTGCCTCCGCAGTGATCTTCCGCCCACTTTTGGTTGTCAGGATGTACTCTTTATTCTGTGTCTCCATCCCGGCCAGGGATTCCCCCGTCAGCAATTCGACACCCTTCTGGCAAAAGAATTCATTCAGGAATTGGGAGACCTCGCGTGGGTAGATCCTTGCGCCGATACCTTCCTTTCGCATTACCATGCTGACCTTTTTGCCGTTCATGGCCAGTGCGGCCGCAATTTCCGAACCGATGAACCCTCCTCCGATAACAATAAAGCGCTCCAAATGCGTACTCATCTCATGCAATTTATTAAAGTCGGCCAGGGACCGGTAATAGATGATCTCATCCCCTCCGAAAGGCAGGTGGCGTGGCGTACCGCCGGTCGCCAGCAGGATCTTTTCGCCCTGGTAGGTCTGTCCTTTATCGTCCTGCACCTGCCGGTCATTGGCATTTAGGGAAACCACCTTGCGTCCAAGCTGCAGCGTCAGACCCTCGGGGGGCGTCCGCCGCCAAATGCTGTCGATTGGTTTGCCTTTCCACAAGCCCTTACTGAGCGGCGGCCGGTTGTAGGGAGGGTTGATTTCCTCCCCGATCATTCCGATCGAGCCATTGGTGTCGAGAGTTCGGATTCCGCGCACGGCGGCGTCTGCAGTCATACCACTTCCAACGATCAGGTATTTATAACTGTTCATAATGAGACCTCATGTGCTTTTGCCGGATTTTCCTTTCTATTATAATCTTTTTTATCAAAAATGTGATATAAATTACCCGCATTATTAAGCTTCCTCTAATATTCCACTCAAACGATCCACTGGGTCGATCTAAAATAATGCAAACGAGCCTGGGACATAAATCACCCGGCTCCGAAAATCTCAATTAAACGTAATGCTCCTATTTCAGCGGGAAGGTTACTTCCATCGTCATGCCTCACCGCAGGCGAATTCTCGACAATTTTCTAAACTTGGTTCTATAATAAGAAAAAGTGCGGTCGGGTTTTCCCTATAAACCGGCAGTAGATATTTGGCTGGCGAACTCGCGCCACTCACTCAGCCCTAATTCCCTTTCCCCTCCGTTCCCGCTGGAATTCAAAGCGAGGTGAATCATGCCTAGAAGAAAGAAAAGTGATAAAAAGAAAAGTCCGATTGCAGTCAGCATCATTGCAGTCGCCATAGTGATACTTTTCCTGATCCGCCTGTACCAGGTGTATGAACCGCTTTTCGGTCAGAATGTTTTCAAGAATGGCATCGCTGGTCCGCTCTCCATAGGCTGGCGGCTCACATCCCTTGGCAACGCCCTCCTTTCCAGTGTCACCTATTTCGCGCTGTCACTGGCAGGCATCGTGGCCCTGATCGGCTTCCTGCGCCTGCAGCGCTGGAGTTGGGTGCTCCTGATGGCTTGGACTGGCGCCAGCCTGGTCATCTCGCTGGTGGATTATTTCTACAGCCGCCCAAACTATGCTGTCATGGCCTCCAATGTCATCATCGCTTTCGCGCTTAACATCCCGGATGTTCAGCGCATTTTCGGGATAAGGAGCAAAGATGGACCAAGCCTCTGACCGTCCTACCGCTCCCGTCGATACTCCCGACCTGGAGCTTTTACGAAAATTCGAGCCGGTGGTGTACTTCACCAAAGGTGAACAATTCTTTCCCACGGAAGTCGAACATTATGTGAATGAATGCAGCCTTTGGCAGCACCCGTCTGACGGTCCGGATGAACTGCTGGTTAAGCAAGGGGAAGTAACGTTGGAGAAATTGGTCGAACCACGCCCGGCTGTTTTTGGAACCATCCGTTACCTGCGTTTTGTCGAAGCCCTCAACCTGGCGGAGGCTGCTGAGGTGCTTGCGAACCAGGTACTCTTGCGGCGCAAACTTGGCAACTATTTTCACACCGGCATCGGGCGTTTGGCGCGCGGCGGTTTCCTGCCGCGTCTTGCCGACGGCTTGTTTTCACTTTCCTTCCTGCTGCGCGGCAAGGTCTCGGCTGCCGATGCTGCTGCAGCCGAGCTGGACTACAACGCCATCCTGGAGGACCACCCGCAATACACTTATTATGGGCGGGTGGCTCATTTCGACGGCTGGACTGTTCTGCAGTACTGGTTCTTTTTCTGTTTCAATAGTTGGCGCTCCGGCTTCCACGGCGTCAACGACCACGAGTCGGATTGGGAGATGGTCAATATTTATCTCTATGAAGATCGCGGACAGCTTGTCCCCGAGTGGACTGCCTATGCTTCTCATGATTTCAAAGGCGACGACCTGCGCCGGCGCTGGGATGACAATGCCGAATTAAATAAAGAGAACGGCCACCCGGTCATTTATGCCGGGGCTGGCTCACACGCCTCCTATTTCCGCCGTGGCGAATACCAGGCGGAAGTGAATTTGCCTTTGCCGGGCTGGTTCTCCGGCCTCTACCAGGCCTGGATCAAATTCTGGACAGAGACCCTCGGCCAGCCGCAGGTCAATCCGTTCCATGTCCCGTTCGTGGACTTTGCACGCGGCGATGGTCTGCGCATTGGTCCGGATGGACCTCAGTCCTGGTCGCCCGTACTGGTGGATGAATCCACACCCTGGGTAAGTCAATACCGGGGCTTGTGGGGTCTCTTCGCACGTGACCCGATTTCCGGGGAGAATGCTCCCGCGGGCCCCATGTACAACCGGGATGGTTCGCCGCGCGGTTCATGGTATGACCCGCTCGGTTTCGCCGGTCTCGATAAGGTTCCTCCGCCCTCCCTCGCCTTGCAAATGTTGGAACAGGATTGTCGGGAGATCTCCGCCCGGCAGTTGGAGTTGGAAAGGCGCATTCCGGAGAGAGCTGCGGTATTGCAAGCCTGTGGCATAAAGTTGAAAGGGATGGAAGGCCACCCACACCTGGCCAGACAATATGCCGCCCTCGAGAAGGAGATTGGGACACTTTCAAATGAAGTGCGTGCCCTGCGTCGTGAGTCTTCGGAAAATACTGTCCTTTTGCAAGGATTGACCCGCCGGCTGCAGCAGATGCGCCTCGGACGGCAGGATGACCCGCATGCCCATATCCGCCATCTGGCTGCTCCCGACGATCTCACCCAGGCGCTGCGCTTCGAACGCGCCGCTGAGGCCTGGGCTGCCGTCAGCTTGAGCCTGCTCTTGTTTGTCATTGCCGGGCTGATCTTTTTTGCCCCCCACTACCTCTGGGCAGGTCTGGCGATCATCCTGACCCTCTTCGTTGTGCTCGAATCAGTCCTGCGCGGGGCCTTCGTCCAGACCGTCGCGCGCATCACATTGGTTCTGGCCATGCTTGCCACTGTGATCCTTTTCCTGCATTTCTGGAAATGGATCATCCTGGTTGCCCTGCTGGTCATGGGCATCTCGCTCATGGTCCAGCGTCTGCGTGAACTGACCGCCTAAAAAATCAATCCGGATTCACCTTTTCCTAAGCAAAATGACCCGGTACATGCCTTGCAGGATCGCCGGTTCGTTGGCCAGTACTTCACAGGCTGCGCCGGATGCAATATCCCCGAACCGCCTTGTTATATCAGTCCCGAAAATTGTGCTGAATAAATTAATGAAACGGCGCCCGGCTCCAAGTTTTCCGTCTTCTGGACGGAACTTATCGAATACAACTGCCCGTCCGCCGCTTTTTAAGGCACGCAGGTTCTCGCGCAAACAGGCGCCCGCATCCGGAATTACGCTCAGGATCAAGTTGAAGATGACCGCATCAAATGTTGATTCTTCCACCTGCAACCGCTGGGCGTCGCCTTCGATCAAGGTCACTTCCAGGTCAGGCAGCGGTAGCTTCGCCTGCGCACGCCTTAGCATCTCCGGGCTGAAGTCTATCCCCACCGCCTGAACGCCCGCAGGTAATAGCATCAGGTCCGCCCCGGTTCCCACCCCAACCATCAGGACTCGCTCACCTGGTCGCAGCTCCAGGCACGCCATGGCCTGTTTTCGGCCAGGCAGGAAAAGGCTCGCCAGGATCGCATCATATACCGGCGCCCACAGCCGGTAAATAAAGCGGTTCCAGCTGTTGGTCATTTTCATACGTGATCTCCCAACCTGTAATGGAAAATGCCGGTCGCTTTTGCCATGAACGGGATATATCGCATCCAGCGGAAGGCCCGCAGACGCGGCTCAGGCTTGTCAAAGTAATACCAGTGATCGAGCAGCCGCAATCCCCAGGTTTCCAATTCCTGCGGATTTTTGGCATCCCAGCGAACGCGCGTGCCGGAGCGTTTCAGGACAGAACTTGTGCGGTTGTGGTGTCGCGCTATAAAGGGTGAGGCAGCGTCGAAAACCAACTCGCCATCCGGGAAGCGCTCCCGCATAGCCATCAGCATGGGTCTTATTTCGGCGGTGCTGAAGTACGGAAATACGCCCTCCGCCAGGAAGATAACCGGTTTATTAAAATAGCCGATTTCTTCGACCCATGCAACCTCCAGCATCGATCGCGGGATGGTTTTGCAGCGTTCACCATCCGGGAGTACATTGCGGCGCAGTTCAATCACTTCGGGCAGGTCCACTCCCAACCAGACCATCTGACCGTCATCGAGACGGTCAAAGCGTGTATCCAGTCCGCAGCCCACGTCCACCACTAATCCACCCGCATGCCTGGCGAGAAAAGCGCGCCCAAAGGTATCGAATTGGCGGGCGCGCATTACGGTGACGAACCTATCCATAGCCTGCATGCCCATCAGGAAATCAGGAGAACCGCCCAGCGCATTGAATACTTCGACCGCACGTGGATCGTGCAGGATGGAATCCGCCCGGGGAGACTCCATGGCACGGCACGCCAACGGCACGAGCAGGGTACGGGCAATCCCCTGGAGGTGAGTAGTAGTTATTTCTTGCATGCTTTTCACTCATCCATGATTTTTGGCAAAGCATTGGCACATGTCACTAATATTCTCAGAACGATGACGGCTTTATATTTCTGCCAGGATTTGCCTTGTGTGCGCTCAAAATAAGCTTGCATGTCAGAGTCCATTTGATCCAGGTTGGCGCAGGCGATTTTGGTAAGGGTATCATAGCCTGCTCCACGAACAGGCAGAATGGTTTTTCGGCGCACATAGGGTAATCGTGCGATATCCGCGCGATGGGTCAGACTGGCCACGAATCCCGGCGGCAATCCGGTGAATTCCGTCAGGCTGCCGCGTCCGATCAATGTGTGCCCCTGCTCCAGGAGGATAAAACTGTTCATCAGGTTGTTCTGTTTAA
>JADGQB010000335.1 GCA_017882145.1 Anaerolineales bacterium | reverse complement strand
CGGTGTTCGATTTCGTTCACCAGTCGTAGATTGGCTTCGCTTAATTCGTGGGTGCGTTCCTCGACGCGCTGCTCGAGGGTGCGCCGGTACTCGGCCTCCTGGGCAGCCAATTTTTCGGCGGCTAGTTTCTGATCGTTGATATCTTCGATCAGGCCGATCAAGTATTGTGGTTGGCGTTTGGGGCCACGCACCAGGGAATATGTCACCCGGCCCCAGAAAATATCGCCATTCTTGCGCCTGTATCGACGTTCCACGAACATGGTATCCCGCTTGCCATCGATCATTTCCTGCAGCGTATCCTGCGCAATCGTACGATACTCCGGGAGAGCCAGGTCGAATGGATTCATATCAAGAAGTTCATCTATCGAATACCCGGTGATGCGGGCAGCAGCTTCATTGACTTGCAGGATCTTTCGATCGAAGGTGGTCAGGGCAATCCCCACTGAGGTGTTGTCAAACATCGCACGGAAACGCGCCTCGGACTGGGACAACCTTTCCTGGGCTTTCTTCTGTTCGGTGATATCGTCAATCATTGCAACCAGGTAGCGGAGCTGGCCATTTGAGCCCCTGATCGCAGAAAAGGTCACTTTCGCCCACTTGATCTCTTCCCCCGGTCGTTGATAACGCCGTTCAGCCTCGTAAGAATCGCGTTCCCCATTCAACAACTGCTCGAATAGCTCATGTTCAGCCTCCTGGTAGCGCTCATGGATAAATTCATATACATTTTTGAGCTTTCGATTCACATCCGGGTCGTCCAGCATGCCAAGCGCGGCGGCGTTCGCGCGGGATGTCAGGGTGTTGACATCCAGGATGAGTACCCCGATCGCTGAGCTTTCGAACATGGCCCGAAAGCGCGCCTCCGACTCGACCAGGTTTTCCTGATCCTTTTTTTGCTGGTCGATATCTTCAACCATCGCAATCAAGTACATTAACTGGCCTTCCGGATCTCGTACAGCTGAGATTGTCTGCCTGACCCAATAAGGAATGTCGCCTTTACGTAAGTAGCGCCGTTCCACCTGGTAGGAATTCAATTCCCCGGCAACCAGTCTGGCCAATTCGGCATTCCCTATTTCTATATCATCCGGATGGCTGATGATATCGCCGGTCGTATCAAGCAACTCCTCCCTGGTTCTACCAGAAATGCGCACCAGGCCATCGTTTACAGCTAATGGCTTGCGGTCCAGGCCCACCAGGGCGATACCTACCCCGGCATTCTCGAACATGGCTCGGAAGCGGGCCTCGGAGGTCTGCAGTTCCGCCAGGACTCTTTTCTGCTCGTTAATATCGATGACCATCCCAACCATATAAAGCGGTTTACCGGTGCCATCCCGGACAACGCTCATGGTTACATGCGCCCAGAAGATCTCGCCGTTCGTGCGTACGTAGCGGCGCTCATCCCAATAGAACTCACTTTTTCCATCCAGTAAATCCTGGAACTGCTGGGAAGATTTCTGGTAATCTTCCGGAAAGGTGGCAACGGCTGGTGTATTCCCGATAAACTCTTCGCGCGTCATGCCAAACATGCGGCAGATGGCTGGATTGGCATCCATGATTTTCCGGTCCAGACCCATGATGCCGATGCCGACTGCCGAGGTCTCGAACATGGCCTGGAAGGTGGCTTCGGAGCGTTTGAGTTCATCGATCATCGGGGAGAGTGGATTGGCAGTGGTGTTTTTAGCAGACATGTTGATTACCTTCTCATTGGCAGAATTCTAACCTATTTAATATCCTTCTGGATGGATATTGGCTCATTTATCCACCATTGTAAACCCATAGACACCTGTAAAGCCTCTCGTCGAATGGAAATCCACCCTATCCAAGCGAGAATACCAATCCCTTATGATCTTCCAGGGCAGGCCGAGATCTTCAGTGCAACATTGCATAGTCCTGTCCATTCGGACAGTCCAAAACTCCCCTTCCGGCAGGGAGAAGTTTCGTACAGGTAGATTATCATGACACTATCTGGTTGGTCGTTATTGACTCGATCTGCTAAATTGCAGCGGCAGATGGAAATAATCGTTGGCAAGAAAAGTCACTTTTGGGAATAGGGGAAATGGAATGGATGAATTTTGGTTTTTGATCTTGTAATGGAATGGGAATGGATGATCATGAAAACCTCTTTCAGAACCCGCAGTTCACAAATCGCAGCCATTTTGCTCGTATTACACGGGCTGATTGAAATCGCTGGCCCAGTTCTGCTCACTTCAATGCCTAACACCCTGGTCAGTTTTGGCGGTTTGACCGGATCTGTACTGCTGCAAAATGTCCGGACGGTTGTTCTTTTTGGCCTCCTGTGGGGAATTGCCCGTCTCATTGCAGGCTGGGGCGTCTGGGGTTTGCGGAAGTGGGCTGTGATTTTGGGGATTATCCTCAGTATAGTCACGATCGTTGCCGCCGTAACCATACTCCCGGCTGGAGTGATGGATACTGTCTTCTCTATCCCGGTATTGATTTTCCTTCTGTACACCTGGTTCGGCAATCAAAAAATAGAACCTGATCCATCAATAAATGCAAAGGAGCTTATATGACACAGGCTAATCCGCTGTTGATCGCCCGTCTGGGGATTTCACAAGATATTTTGAAAGGTGAGACCGTATTGGTAACCGGGGCGGGCGGCGGCATCGGTTATGAAACGGCACGCGCGCTTCTATGGCTGGGTGCCAATGTAGTCATCGCCGAGATCAACCTGGAAAATGGCTCCAGAGCCGCACAGACCTTGGGAGATGAATTCGACCGGGAACGTGTTCTGTTTGTGCATACTGACGTTGGCGATGAAGCCAGTGTGCAGAATCTATTCAAAGAATCCATTCTCCACTTCGCTAAAGTAGACGCCGTGATCAACAATGCCACCATCGCAGTGCTGGGGACTGTCAAAGATGTGCCCATCGAAAAATGGGATGCCAGTTATCGCGTCAACCTGCGTGGGCCGGTGCTGATGGCACGCACTTTCCTGCCCGGCATGCTGGAACGCAATCATGGCGTATTCGCGTGCGTCTCATCCACCGGCACAGCCTTTTTGGGAGGTTACGAGACTTTCAAGGCCGCACAGGTGCATCTGGCCAATACAATCGACGCGGAATTGGAAGGCACCCGCGTGATCGCTTATACGATTGGCCCGGGTCTCGTCCCAACTGAAACCGCTTCCAATGCAGTTGCAGAGCTTGCCCCACTCATGGGGATGAGCCTGGATGAATTCTATAAGCTAAACCAGAATGCCATGTTGACCATTGAAGAAGCGGGTGCAGGGTTTGCCGCTTCCATCGTCTTTGCCGAGAAATTTCGCGGGCAGGAGATCTCTTCCATGCAGGCGCTTAAGGCCGCCGATATCAACTTCGGATCGAGTGAAGGATTAACGAAAGCCGGCAAGATCGCTGGCGGTCAGCTTGATTTGACCCGACAATTATGTGAACGTGTCCACCAGACTCTCAAGGAACAATCCGAGGATTGGAAGCGCCGTTCCATATTCGAACGCCAGTGGGTTATCCGTGACTTTAAGAAGACCGCCGGCATGCCGGTGGAAGAATGGTTGGCAGTCCTTACGAAACTCACAGGAGAATTACAGGCTAGCGGATCGATTACCCGGCCTCCGCTGGAAAAACTAGCCGGTTATTATAATCATCTCGCTGAATTGGCTAAAGGCTACGAAAAGGATCCCGCTAAGCTGGAGGAAAACCTGCGGTATGTCTACGCCTGGAAAGAGGAAGTGGAACAATTGAGCAAGTCAATAAATTAAGACATATGAATATTGCTGAGGATGAAAATTTTATGCTTCCTCCCGATCAAAATCTTCTAGCCCGACCTAGCCATCTGGACAGCTTGATACTCCCCCTCTGGCAGAGGGAGTTCTACGCATTTAGACATATACTCATGGGCAGGAAGATAATATCCTTACTTCAGGAGAATTAATGAATACAGCTATCGTAAATTGGATCAAAAAACATCAGCTCATCTCGTTTTTCGTACTTACCTATCTGATCATGTTTGGGGTGATGTTTGCTTATATATATCTAAATCCATCCCAACCATTACAACGCTGGTCGCTGGTTTGGTTCTTCTCCATTTTCAGCCCGAGCATCAGTGCACTGATCATTGCAGGGATCATCGGCGATATACCCGAAATCAAGCGCCTTCTGGCCGGATTTACACGCTGGAAGGTGGGCCTTCGCTGGTATTTCTGGGCGGCATTTCTCATTCTTGGACCGCTGGCGATTACCTTGATCTATAAGGCCCTCGGAAATCCAAGTGCAGGACTCCAGCCTGGAGAAACAATTTCTATCATGTTGGGGACGATTTTATTTCAATTGTTTTCCGGCCCGATCGCCGAAGAAATGGGCTGGCGCGGGTTCGCCCTGCCGCGTTTGCAGGCAAAACATAATGCCGTGGTTTCCAGCCTGATTCTCGGGG
>JADGQB010000018.1 GCA_017882145.1 Anaerolineales bacterium | reverse complement strand
GGAAGTGATGAATGCGATCAGCATGCTTACATTAAAAATCATATCGCGCGTGGAAGCCATCTGGCGCGGCTGGCCATTGACCCGGCAGGTGATGATCGCGTCGGATGGATCAAAGTCGGTGTCCACCCACGGGCCGAGGGGGCAGAACGTGTCGAAGCCCTTGGCACGCGTCCATTGTCCGTCGCTGTGCTGCAGGTCGCGTGCCGTAACGTCATTCCCGATCGTATACCCGAAGACATGATCCTGGGCGACTTCGACGGTCACGTTGCGCCCCCGTTTTCCGATCACCACCACGAGTTCGCCCTCGTGTTCCACTTGCTGGCTCTGCGGAGGCAGGAGGATCGCTTCGCCCGGGTTATTGATGGAGGAGGGCGGCTTCATGAAAAGCAGCGGGACTTTGGGAACATCGACGTTGCGTTCCTTGGCATGTTCCGCATAGTTGCGCCCGATGCAGATGATCTTGGAGGGCTGGATGGGCGCCAGCAGGCGCACGGCTGCCAGAGGCAGTCCCACTTCCTGGCGGCGATACTCGCCGAAAATGTTCCCGACGATTGGCCCAACCTTATCCTCCAACAGCCAGCCATAACAGGCCGGTTCATCTTTATATTTATAACGAATGATGCGCATAATGAATCCTCCAATTTATGTGTCATTGCCTGCGCCAGCCTGTCCTGCCTGCGCCAGTACCGCAGGTACAGGTGAAAGGACAGTCCAGGGTACCGCAGGTTCAGGTGCGAGGGGCCGCCTTTTGGCGACGAAGCAATCTCCTCGCAAGCCGCAAAAGTGTAACACAATTGGTTATTTCTCGGTATAATAACGGTTAGGGCGCATAGCTCAGTTGGTTAGAGCGTCTCTCTTACACAGAGAAGGTCAGGGGTTCGAGTCCCTTTGCGCCCACCAGGTATTGCGATTAGAAAGAAGAAGAACCCCCAAGTATAGTCTTGTGGGGTTTTTTCGTTTAAGGGTGTAAGAATTAGTGTGGGTAATCGGATCGTTGCCCTTTTCTCAAAAAATGAAAAATAAAGAGTTATTGCCCTAGGGGGATATTGGTTATATACTGCGGTGATACAACATGCACAATTGTATGAAATGTAAATATTATTATTGAATCATAGCTAACCCGCTCTGAGTAACAAACCGCGTCATACCCAAAGGGAGAAAAATTGATCAAAAAAGAATTACGAGCTTGGGAAACTATTTCAAGAAAAACCATCCTCAGGTTCAGTAAATTCCTGACAGTTGAAAGCCATGCCATAAAACTACCGGATGGACAAATAATTCCCGATTGGCCCTGGCTGATCATCCCAAATGCCGCGATTGTTCTTGCAGTAACAGAAGATAAGAAATTCCTCTGTTTTCGGCAGACAAAATATGCAGTGGACGGAACATCCTTGGCTCCCGTAGGCGGTATGCTTGAGCCGAACGAAACGTCTCTGGATGCGGCAAAACGAGAATTGCTAGAAGAGGTGGGATATGAAGCGCCGGATTGGATTGATCTAGGAAGTTACATTTTAGATCCCAACCGCGGCATAGCAACCATGTATTTATTTTTAGCCTTGAACGCAAAACAAGTGGCCAAGCCAAACAGCGACGACCTGGAAGATCAAGTTTTATTGTTTCTCAGTCGAAATGAAATTAAGAATGCCTTGAAAAAGGGAGAATTCAAGATATTGGCATGGTCGGCAGTTGTAGCATTGTCCTTGAATTACCTGAGCGCTCTTGAAAATCAAGAAGCGGGCTAACGCCGGCTACTAAGAAACAGGAATCGGCAGTATAACGGGCGTGTGAGGATTGCCGCATCGTAGCCATAACTCCTGCCAGGCTAAATCGTTGGCGTCTTCCAATATTACCTTGTGGTCATTCAAACCACCTGTACTTTTCGTCCCGATAACCAATTCCTGGCGGTCCAGCCTGGTCGTTATTTCAATTTTTTCAATGGCTTTGAGTGGGTAAAATGTAAATATCCAACCATAAGCGGGAAACTTGCTCTGGGAACGCTCCTCCACGACGATTAATTGCCGGTCCGTCAGCGCCAGCAAAGTTGCCTCTGATATTTTTATTGGGAAGAGGTGCCAACGCTTCCCCCAGATGCCTGGTTGGAAAACAAACCCTAATACTTGCTCATCTGGCAATAAGCCATAAAGGTACAGGCCATTCTTGAACTTGAACGACACCTCTCCGATTTCGTCCAGAACCGTTTTCGTCAAACCTGCATCCGGATTCGAACCAGGTCCTTTTCCACAGCAGCTCCCCAAGAACTCCCGTAAGCCCGGCTGAATAATATCGAAGCCGGCTGCATTGAACTCCACAACCACCCGGGAGAGATTTTCATCGACGAACTCCAGACGTCCATACATGAGTATCAGGCTAAGGCGGGCGTAGATCAAATCAGCCGATCTCAAGTTGACGATCCTGGCCTCATGATTGGGTGAAGCGGGTGCCTGGATGTGAACGACCCCGGTGCGAGTGAACAGCAGGGCCTGCTCAGAAACGTATTCCCAACCATCCCAGTTCTTTAGATAAGTGCGGACTGGAAAAACACAGATTGAAATTAGCTCGTCCGAGGAACCAACCGATTGCGCGGCAGCCTGTTGGAGACTGCCGGGCAATTCCACCAGAGATGGCACCGCGTACGGCATGGGTGTCGCCTGGGTTGAAAGTTGTTGAAAATCATTCTTCATGGCTTTGGAACCATCAGGCTAAACAATTGAATTCCAGTTTTGCCGAGCAATGGATAACTAATAAAACCGAATTATTCTCTCAAGATCATACCGCCAACAATAAATATGGTTCTTCAATAAGTTGCTTAATGTACTGCAGGAAGCGTGCGGCTGGAGCGCCATCCACCAGGCGATGGTCAAAAACCAGACTTAGTGTCAACATTTGGCGCACCACCACGCCCTCGCCACGCGCCACCGGTTTGGGCGCTATGCGCCCCACACCCAGAATAGCAAGCTCGGGCAGGTTGATGACGGGGGTAAAAGCATCCACGTCGTACATGCCCAGGTTGGTGATGGTAAATGTGCCGCCAGTTAAATTGTCAGGCATCAAACGGTTGTTGCGCGCCTGTTCCACCATGGTGCGGAACTCGGCGCCGAATTGACGCAAGCTCTTCTGGTCCGCATCGCGGATGACCGGAACGAGCAAACCACGCTCGGTATCCACAGCCATGCCCATGTTGACATGGCCGAGGATCTCGATGGCGTCCGGGGTCAATCGGGCGTTCATGTATGGAAAGTGGCGCAGCGCAGCGGCCACGATCCTGGCCAGCAGGTCGTTGTAACCCGGAGCAAAGCCCCAATCCTTTTCAACCTTCTCCTTGATGCGCGTGCGTGCCGCGACGAACTCGGTGGCATCCACTTCGGTGACCAGGGTCACGCGGGCAGTCGTGTGCACGCTGGCAGCCATGCGCTCGACAATAATGGCACGCACACCCTTCAGCGGAATTCGTTCGAGGATCTCAGCTTGCGGACCGGGCGCAGATACCGCAGGCATGGTGATGGATGCTTCGGTTTGTGAATGGCGGGCAATATCTTCCTTGAGGATGCGCCCGCCCGGGCCGGTCCCGGAAACCGTGCGCAGATCAATTCCGCTCTCTGCCGCGATGCGTTGGGCAACCGGTGTGACTTTCGGAGCCTGGGCCAGGTAGGCCAGCACGTCGCGCTCGGCAACGCGTACTCCGCCATAGCCGGTCGGCGAGACTGCGCCCAGGTCGACGTTTTTCTCATCAGCCAGTTTTCGGGCACGCGGCGAAGCAAACAGCTTTTCGTTTTCCGGACCCTGGACAGGCGCAGCAGCCGGGCTGGCACCTTCAGGCGCGGCGGAACCAGCCCGAGCAGGTTCGGGCGTAGCTTCAGCGGAGGCTGACGCTTTACGTTCGAACTTATCTTCCGGTTTGCCGATCACCGCCACAACGGTCAGCACTGGCAGGACCATGCCCGCCTTGAAAGGTCCGATGTGGATCACGCCGCGGGCGTTGGCTTCCACCGGGAAGATGGCCTTGTCCGTCTCCACTTCCATCACGGCCTGGCCCTGGATGACTTTGGCGCCATCCTCGACCAGCCAGCTGACCAGGGTGACTTCCTCAACCGTCTGACCTAATTTGGGAATAAAAAATTCTTCCGCCATCAGCTCACCACCTTTCGGCAGGCCGCCATAATGCGCGCTACATTAGGAATGGCACCATCTTCGAGCACCTCAGCGCGTGGGACAGGCACGTTCGCGGAGGCGACGCGCACCATCGGCGCATCCAGATAATCGAAGGCGCGTTCATTTACCTGCATCATCACCTCGTTAATAAAGCCGGTGTTTTCGTAGGCTTCACTGAGACATACGAGGCGGCCGGTCTTTTTGACCGATGCAACAATGGTGTCAATATCCAGCGGCTTGAGGGTACGCAGGTCGATCACTTCCACATCCAGACCCTCTTTGGTTAGGTTTTCAGCGGCTTCCAGGGCGCGGTAGACCATGCGCGAGTAGGTCACCAGGGTGACGTCCTTGCCAGGGCGCTTGATATCGGCGACGCCGAACGGGATGATATATTCTTCTTCGGGAACGTAGCCTTTTTCCTTGTAAAGCATCTTGTGCTCGATGAACATGACCGGATTATCGTCCCGGATGGCAGCCTTGAGCAGACCTTTCGCATCGTAGGGAGTGGAGGGCATGACCACGTAGATGCCGGGGAAGTGCGTCCAAAGCGATTCGAGGCTCTGCGAGTGGTGGGCGGCGATGGCACGACCGGCTCCGCCCTCGGTGCGCAGTACCATTGGGACACTGGTCTTGCCGCCGAACATATAGCGGTTCTTGGCGCCCTGGTTGGCGATCTGGTCCATGGCCAGCGGCGTGAAGTCCACATACATGATCTCGGCGATCGGGCGCATGCCGGCCATGGCCGCCCCGACGGCCGCGCCGCCGATGGTGGCCTCGGAAATGGGCGTGTCGATCACACGCCACTCGCCGAATTCCTTATAGAGGTCGCGGGTTGCGCCATAAGCACCACCATACAGACCCACATCCTCGCCCATAATGAAGACCTTTGGGTCGCGCAGCATTTCCTCGCGGGCGGCTTCCACCAGCGCCTGGGCGTAAGTGATCTCGCGCTTGACTTCACCTTTTGCGATTGCCAGGCGTATGCGCCGGTCCGTCTCATAATCGGCCGGGGTAAATTTGGAAGGGGCAAAAACATCGGTTT
Source organism: Anaerolineales bacterium (assembly GCA_017882145.1). GTDB lineage: Bacteria > Chloroflexota > Anaerolineae > Anaerolineales > Villigracilaceae > UBA877. Next base: position 23,419 of record JADGQB010000018.1, on the reverse strand, counting down.
CCACCTCCTCAGCCTTGGGCTCGGCAGAGGCGTTGCTGAACGTCATGGCGGACTCCAGCTTGCCATCCACGGCATTCTCGAGCGACTCGAACTCACCGTCGGTCAGCATCTTGACCACCTGCAGGTTATCTTTCATTACTGTGATCGGGTCTCGCTCCTTCCAACTGGCTTCCTCCTCACGGGTGCGATAGGAGCGTGGATCAGAGTGCGAGTGGCCGAACCAACGGTACGTTTTAGCCTCGATCAAAGTAGGACCCTCGCCGCGGCGGGCGCGCTCGGCAGCCTTGGCTACGGCGCCTCGCACAGCGAGAACATCCATGCCATCCACCACTTCGCCGGGGATGCCATAGGCGCAGGCCCGGTCAGCAATGTCAAGCAGCTTGGTAACTTTCTTGAAGGGCACAGACATGCCATACAGGTTGTTTTCAACGACAAAAATCACCGGCAGATCCCAGGCGGAAGCCATATTGAGAGACTCGTGGAAGTTGCCGGTGTTGGCAGCTCCATCGCCGAAAAAGCACACCACCACCCGATCTGTCTTCATCAGCTTCTGGGCCAATCCTGCACCGACCGCCACCGGAATGTTTCCGCCGACGATACCGGTCGCGCCCAGGTTGCCGTGTTCCACATCGGCGATGTGCATCGAGCCGCCCTTGCCCTTGCAGTAGCCGCCCGACTTGCCCAGCACTTCGGCCATCATCTTGTTGTAGTGCTCCTGTTTGGCTTCGAGCGTCTTGGCGTGGGCGTCGCCGTGGGCATGGGCGTGCCCATGGCCGCGATGGGTGCTCGTGATCAAGTCGTTATCACGCAGCGCCGCCACCGCCCCTACGGCAACGGCTTCCTCACCGGCATACAGGTGCGAGGCACCTTTCAGGACAGCCTTGCTGAGCAGGTTGGCGATGTTGTTTTCCAGGGCGCGGATCTCCATCACCTGTCGCAGGTAACCGATCAACTGCTCCTTGGTGAGACCCTGTTCCTCGATCATAGCCGAGACAGTCTCCAGGCGGGATGGTTTGGTAGTGGGGTTGGCGATGGTAGGCATAAACGGATACTCCTTGAAAAGATTGGACGAAATTTTTTAATCACTTACAGAATTTGGCGCACAGGGAAAGGTTAAACATTTCCATGCGCCAACTTTGAAAATCATATTAGACCTGCAGCACGCGCGTACCCAAACTGCGCGCCTGCTCGACCAACTCGACCGGCGCCAGCGCGTCGGTGACGATGATATGCAAGTCCTCAGGGCGGGCGAAAGAGGCCGGTCCGACGCGGCCCCACTTGGTCGCGTCGATCAAGGCGACCACCTGCCGGCACAGAGTCACAACCTGGCGCTTGACCTCTGCCTCCCCGGCGCTCACGTCGGTCAGGCCCTCGGGGAAGCTCAGGCCATGCGCACCAAAAAAGCCGGTCTTGAGATTATATTTATGCAGAATGGCCAGCCCGTCGGTACCCATCAGCGAAACGGTCTCGCGCTGCAGGGTCCCGCCGGTCATCACGACCGTCACGCCGGGAGCATCCAGCATGGATTCTGCCACCACCAGGCTGTGGGTTAGAATGGTCAGGTCGCGTCGCTGGCGCAGGCCGTGCGCCAGGGCCAGGGCGGTGCTGGAGGCATCCAGGAAAACCGCATCGCCATCGGCGACAAACCCGGCCGCCGCGGCTCCGATATGCTCCTTGGCGTTCACCTGCTGCTGGCGGCGCAGGGTAAGGGAAAGTTCCGGGGCATGCTGGGCCAGCACTGCCCCGCCGTGCGTGCGCAAGATCAAATCCCCGGCAGCCAGGGCCTGAAGGTCGGCGCGGATGGTGACCTCCGAAACGCCGAACATCTGGCTCAGCTCTGCTACGCTGGCGCGACCGTTGCGATTAAGATGCGCCATGATCTGCTGCTGCCGTTCGGCGGGGTAAAGGTCGGTGGAAGTTTCCATTAAAAGTGGTTTCTAGTGTTTGCGGGATCTTTCGAATGCTTTCATTTTAACATCAATCGAAAGACCTGGCAAGGAAATTAGAGCGGAACCCAGGGCTATCCAGAATAAAACCGAATCCGGGAAATGGCGACCTGCCAGGCATACTATTTCCCCAACGCAGTTTGGGACAGGTTGCCAGCCGATCCCTTTCGGTCTGATCAGGGGAGGCCTCCCCAATCCTTTTGCCCACCTGCATGGCAGGCGCCGTACCGCAGGCGACAGCTTGAGGGCTGTCGTTAGCGGGTCGCACTGATTGGACAGGGCACACAGCAACTTTGCGAGAACTGTATCCCCCACCACCACTTATCAGGATCTTGTCAGTATCCAAATCGTTATTGCATCAGACCGGCAGGCTGAGATGACCGCGCCGTTGAGCAGCCCGCCGGTGCGTGAGTTGTTGAAGATGTGCGGCCAACTGCTCAAGGCTGGCCAGGTTGTGGACGGGCAAAAAATCATCCACAAAAGGCAAAGCCGTCTGGATCCCCTGTGCAAGCGGCTCATAGCCCTCTGCGCCCAGCAGCGGATTAAGCCAGATCAGTCGGCGGCAATTGAGTTGCAGGCGCATCATCTCGCGGCCTAACAGGCCCAGATCGCCCCGGTCCCAGCCGTCGCTGATGATGAGAACCGTCGGTCCATGATTCATCACCCGGCGGGCCCAGGTGAAGTTGAACGTCTTAAGCGCCTCGCCAATCCGCGTACCTCCGCCCCAATCGTTGACAGATTGGGCCGCCTGGTGCAGGGCAATATCCATGTCGGATTGCCGCAGGGGTCGGGTCAAGCGGGTCAGGCGGGTGCCAAAGACAAACACCTCCGCACGCTCCAAGCCGTTCGTTACCACATACAGAAACCGTAGCAAAAAGCTCGTATAGCGTTCCATCGACCCGCTGATGTCACACAGAACGATGAGCGGGCGGCGTTTAAGTTTGGGGGTTTGCCAGGCAAATTTCATCACCTCGCCGCCATAACGCAACCCCTGTCGCAATACCCGGCGCAGGTCGGGATGATTGCCATGGGGTGCAGGCCGTTTCCGCCGGGCGGGGTGCTGTTCGGGATGCCACCGGGAATGACGAATAAGGTGCGTAACGCTTTGCACCTCCGCTTCCGTCAGCTCAGCGAAGTCTTTGTGACGGAGAATCTCTTCAGAGCTATAGGCCGCCAGGGTTTCAGTCTCGGGCTCGGACTCGTCCTGGGTGTCGGCCCCGACTTCCGGTTCGAGGATGCGTTCCCGCTCCTGATCACGCGCCTCATTATCCCCTTCGGTCAGGGGCGCTTTCAGGGTTTTCTCGGCGCCTTCCGGTTGGTCCTCGGTGGTCCAGGCCTGCCAAAACAGATCGAAGGCGCTGTCAAAGAGCACGGCCTGCTCGCGACTGGTCACCAGCATGGCCCGTGCAGCATCCTTGACCTCTTCGCGGTTCCGCAAATCCAGCAAGGGCAGCGCCTGCACCAGGTCTACCAGTTGATTAGGGGTGGCAGGCACGCCCACGAGGCGCAGCAAGCGGGTAAAGAGCACCAGGTGCCGTAGCAGGTGACCCTGGGAGCGCAGCCGGAAAGAGTCGACGATCATGGCAGAAAAAGGCTCAAAGGGTGATTTTCTTGACCAATTTACTGGTCAGGCCGCCCTGCATCTGGCGCACATCATCATGGTATTTGAGCAAAGCGCCGAGGGTATCGTTGACCGTGGCCTCATCCAGCTCACGCTGGTCGAGCGCGATCAGGGCATTCAGCCAGTCCATGGTCTCAGCCACGCCCGGCGGCTTGTAGAGGTCTTCGTTGCGCAACGCCTGGACAAAGGCTACCACTTGTTGAGCCAGAAATTCCGGCGCCGCCGGCACGCGTGCCCGGACGATGCGATACTCTTTTTCCAGGGAGGGGTAATCGATCCAGTGGTAAAGGCAGCGCCGCTTGAGAGCATCGTGGATCTCACGGGTGCGGTTGGAAGTGATGATAACCACGGGCGGCTGCGGGGCGCGCAGGGTGCCCAATTCGGGCACGGTGATCTGGAACTCAGCCAGCAATTCCAAGAGGAAGGCCTCGAATTCGTCGTCGGCGCGGTCCAGTTCATCGATCAACAAAACAGGCGGGCCGTTAACTTGATCAACGGCCTGCAACAGAGGCCGCTTCAGCAGGAATTGAGAGGTGAAGATATCCTTGACCGTGTGCGGAGCCGGTTGGTCACAATCGGGAGCGGCTAATTCACCCGCCGCCTCCCAGAACCGGATCTGCAAGATCTGTTGGGCATAGTTCCACTCGTACAACGCCGAAGCCACATCCAGCCCTTCATAGCACTGCAATCGGATCAGCGGGCGCTCCAGCACTTCGGTCAGCACCTTGGCAATCTCGGTCTTACCTACCCCGGCTTCGCCCTCCACGAACAAGGGTTTACTCAATTTGACGGATAGGTAGATCGCAGTCGCCAGGCTGCGTTCAGCAATGTACTGGTGGTCTGCCAGGGTTTTCTGCCAGCCATCCACCGAATCAGGGATGAGATTGATCTTTGGATTTGACATAGCGTCAGGGTGTTTCCTCTGCGTGGAGCATTGGCTTGCTCCCGATTTTAGAACACTTGATACATGGCGGGAGTTCATGGAACCCCACGCATCAATCAATAAGTGTGAGTATAACTCGAAAGATGCAGGGCTGTACGCGCCAATTCCAACACCAGCCTTCCGGAATTTACCACTGCTGAACAGAGATAAAATGGATTTTAATGGATTCAAGGACGGCTTTTGGTCGGTTTTATCCAAGAATAATGTTCATCAGCGTTTATCTGTTATAAAAAAAATGTTTTTAGACAGTTCCTCAGGGTTTCAGATCTTCGGATGAACGGGCCAGGTCGGCCAGCTTGGTCAATCCCTGCCGGATGAGCGTCTGCGCCACCCCTTCGGCAAAACGCGGGTGGATGCCGGCCAGCGGGCCGCTAATCTGGACATCCGCCTCATAATCAATGCGGGTTTGTTTCCCCTGGTCCAGCAAGGTGAAGCTGCCGGTCCCCTCGACGCCGCCCGTGTTTCCGCGGGCGTTTCCTGCCAGCTTGCAAAACCGGGGCGCCCGGCTTTCCACAACCTTGATCAGGATTTCATACTTGCCGGCCAGCGCCGGGATACGCATGGTTAAGGTTGCCCGATATTCATCGGCGGCCACCTGCTCCACCTGATCGCAACCCGGCACGAGCTGCAAGAGCGTGCTTGGGTCGAAGATCAGTGCCCAGATCGCCTCGCAGGGGGCTTTAACATTAGCGTTTCCGGTAATTTTCATTGGATACGAAGGAGCTATTTTGGATTTTGCAGGGGCTGGCCTGATCCACCGGCGCGCAGCATGAGCACCTCTGCCATAATACTGACAGCAATCTCTGCGGGTGTCTCAGCGCCAATTCCCAGCCCGACCGGGGAATGCACACGGGCAAGTTTTTCATCGGGTATGCCCTGTTCATTGAGTTCCTTGACAGTGGTATTCCAGCGTTTGCGCGAGCCGATGACACCGATGTAGCCGGCCGGGGTTTCGAGCAGGGCCGGTAACCCGGCCACATCGACATTGCTGCCGCGCGTCGTCAGGATCAGGATGGTTTGCGGGTTGATGCTCAGGCGCAGGGGCAATTCTGCCAGCGGGACAGGATAGAATTCGTCCGCATCCGGATTCGCTTCTGGTGTGCAAAATTGCTCCCGATCGTCCGAGACAACCACATGAAAACCAAGCCATTTGGCAAGATGCGCCAGGGCCTTTCCAACGTGACCGCCGCCAACAACAACCAGAACGGGAGCTGGCAAAATGGGTTCCACGAATACCTCCACCTGGCCTCCACATAGACCCGGGTCGCCGCGCGCAGGATCGGTCATGCTATATGCGAGCAAGCGCGGCTTGCCATCCAGGAGCGAAGCCAGGGATTCTTTGACAACACGATTTTCCAATTCCCCTCCGCCGACTGTCCCAATGATATGCCCATCCGGATATACCAGCATTTTGCTGGTGGTGTGACGTGGCGTGGAGCCGCTGGTCTTGACGACGGTACACAATGCAGCCGGCTGATGGGCGGATTCGAGTTCGGCAACAGCCCTGAATATTGACGGCATATTAGATAACCTTTAGTATGAGCGGGTGGGGAGAATCCCGGCCCGTAATACAGCTTCCAACACGCCTCCGGCGATGGCGAGAGCCTTGTCTGAGATCTGCTGGCAGTGGGCCGGTTCGGCACGCGGGTCCACGTCGCCGATCTTTGTCCCGGCGGGAACACAGATACCGCTGTGGATCAACCCACGCAGCACCCCGTCGATTTGAGCATACACCGCCTGTCCACCTGCCTGCGCAATAATCTGTCCTTCAGTCACGCGATCGCCGATAGTCGCCTGGCCTTCGACCACGCCATGGGCTGGAGCTCGCAGGATCCGCTCCTCGGTCTTTCCGTCGATGCTGCCTGGCTGGCCGGTGTCCAGTTCGGCGCTTCCGGTGTAAATAGCCCGGCCCAGGTTGTGCCCGCGATTCGTTTCTACAACTACATGACAGTCAACCCCGGCCGTAAAACCGGGGCCCAGAGCGACCACGAATGGTGCATCGCTGAGCCGTGTGTTGATGTTTCTCTTCGCCATGATCGCGTCCACCAGCACTGCCGGGAGTAGCTCAGCCCGGCATTCCGCCCGTGGATCCACCAGGATCGGGATAACCCCCTGGTCGAGCGCCTGGAATACTTCACTCATCTCACTTACATGCCAGGCCTGGATCCCTTCCACCTCAAATTTTGTCGCGTAGATGGCCTCACCGAATGAAACCGACCGGCGGACCATCAAAGGGGTCGCTTGTTCCGTCATCACAACTTCATATCCGCAGCGATGGAGGCGCGCAGCCACCCCGCTGGCCAGATCGCCGGCCCCTTTAATAAGAACAATATTTTTTATTGATTTACCTGTCATGGATTTTCCCGGCGCTATTCAACGTTGCCATTCTGGCAATCTGCTTGCCTGCCAGAATGGCAACGGAAGGGCCAATTGCATGGAAATGCTTAAACCCTTACTAGCTGAATACCTTCTCTTCGGTGAGCAGGTGAGTGCGGGAAGAACAGTGGGCGATCGCATCCGCCGCGGCAGCTTTGCCGGCATCCGTTGCGAAACCAGCTGAACGCGTATCCAGGCTTTCGAACCACATCTCGGATACGGCGTCGGCCGGCAGTTCGGTCTGGCCATCCAGCAGCACGCTCATGTGATAGTGCAGCAGGCCGGGTATCTGTTTGGCCAGCTTGGGATGTTCTTCCTGCGCCCAGTGTCGGAAATCGGCCAGGCTCATACCTTCTTTGCGTTTCAGTAGTGAATAATTTTTAAGCATATTGTTCCTTCTATTGGATTAGGATTTGGATTGTTTGGCGTCCAGCGCCTGCAATACGATTTCCGGCGTGACCGGATGGGTGGATATTTCGGTACCCAGGGCATTGTTGATGGCGTTGACGATGGCGGGGATGGGCGCGTTGGCGGTCATCTCGCCAAAACCTTTTACGCCATAAGGCCCGTCGGCAGACGGATATTCCAGCACCCGGATTTCCATTTCAGGTACATCCGGCGCCAGCGGCAGGATGTATTCAAAGAATCCGCCCGGCCGGTGCTCGGGGCTGGGATAGTAGGGCTCGGTAGATTCATAAAGAGCGTGTCCGAGACCCATTACGGAGCCGCCTTTGATCTGCCCTTCGACGAGCTTGGGGTTTACCTGGCGGCCGATCTCATAGACGCTTTGCAACTTCAAGACCTTCACCTCTCCAGTCTCGGTGTCCACTTCCACTTCGGCCATCACACAGGCATGCGCTTCGGTGGAGTCGGGGTCCATTTTGCCGGTCTCAGGGTCAATGCCCAGGTTGGGTTTGAAGAAGATGCCGCGCCCGGCTACGGTCTTGCCATACTTGAAGTGACCGGCCAACGCCAGGTTCACCAGGTGGATCTTGCGGTCAGGCGAACCCTTGACACGTACGAAGCCCTGGCCGTCGGTCTCCATGTCTTCGGGACGCGCTTCCAGCTCATCGGCCGCGATCTCGAGCATGGTCTTTCGGGCTTCCTGCGCCGCCATGATGATGGCGTTGCCGGCGCGGTGGGTGGTGCGGCTGGCAAATGTGCCCATGCAGTGCGGACCGGTGTCAGTATCTCCGGTGTCGATCAGCACATTCTCGAAGGGTACGCCCAATGTTTCGGCGCCGATCTGCGCCAGCACCGTCTTCAGGCCCTGGCCCAGGTCGCAGCTGGCGAGGCTGATGACGAACGTGCCGGTGGTGGTCATGTGGATGAGCGCTTGGGTGGGATCGCCGCCCAGGTTCATGCCGGTTGGGTAGTTGACGGACGAAATGCCCGTGCCTTTTAGCTTAGCCATTTCAGCTCCTTTTCTCTGCAGAAACGGGTTCCGGCCGCGCCGGCGAGTTGGCCCGGTCCCAGGAGTTCATCGCCTGGAAACGCTCGCTCAGCGGATGGTGGGCCATGCCGGCCGCAGCCTGGATCACTTCCACCAGGGTGGCATCGCCAACAACCTTCTGATAGGGGCGCATGTCGCCGTTACGGTAGGCATTGATCAGGCGGATTTCGAATGGGTCCATCCCCAACTTCCGGGCGATCTTGTCGATCTGCAACTCAGTGGCAAAGGAGGCCGAGGTGACGCCAAAGCCGCGCATGGCGCTGGTGGGCACCCGGTTGGTGTAGACGCAGTGGGCATCGATATGGACATTCGGGATGTCATAGGGGCCGGAAATATTGGCAGCATGCTTGGTCACAGCGTAGGGCGTGTGCCGATTATAGGCGCCGGAGTCAGCGTAGCTGGTCACCTGGCGGGCTACAATGTGGCCGTCCTTGGAGACGCCATCTTTGAAATAGATCCGATAAGCCACGCGCGTGGACGAGACATGGAACTCTTCTTCGCGGGTGTACAGGTATTTTACCGGATGCCCGGTGTGCATGGCAGCCAGAGCGGCAATCGGCTCCACGATCACGTCCACCTTCCCGCCAAACCCGCCACCCACGGTGCCGCCCACAAAGTGCAGCTTGTTGAACGGCACATTCAAAATCAGGGCGGTGTTATCCATCGAGAAGTAGAGCGCCTGGGTGTTGGTGTAGACCGTGATGCGTCCATTCGCCTCGGGCTTTGCAATGCAGCCGGTGGTCTCCAGCGGTGCATGTTCGATCGGTTTTGGCTCATAACAACCTTCAACGATATAGTCGGCCTGGGCAAAACCTTGCTCAATATTGCCATAGCGCACGCGGCGGCAGTGGTGCCCCTCATAAACAAAGTAATTGGTGCCCCAGGGCTTGAGGATCGGGGCGCCTGGCTTGAGAGCCTCTTCAACATCGAAGACAGCCGGTAGTTCCTCCAGGTCAACTTTAACCCGTGCAGCGGCTTCGATGGCGGCCTCTTCGCTCTGCGCGACCACAGCGGCAATCTGCTCGCCTTTGTAGAGTACTTCCTTTTCGGCCAGCACCGGTTCTTCGTCCGGGCCGACGCCGATCAGGCACAGGATGGTGTACAGGTTCTTGGGCACATCCTTGTAGGTAAAGGCACGCACAAAGCCGGGGACCTTCTCGGCTTCCGAGAAGTCAATCCCCAGGATGCGGGCGTGGTGCAGCGGGCTGCGTACCATCTTGAGGTAGAGCATGTCCGGGAACTGAATGTCGTCGACGTACTGCGTCTTGCCGGTTACGTGGCTAAGCCCGTCACGGCGCAGTTCCGATTTCCCGACGGTGTTCAACGCTTGGTCACTCATGGGACCCTCCTTGGTTGCCATTGGAGCCCGCCGCGACCTGCAAGACGGCTGCAATGATGGGATCATAGCCAGTGCAGCGACACAGGTTGCCACTGATCGCTTCGGCGACCTCGGCCTGGGTGGGGTGCGGGTTTTTATCCAGCAGCGCCTTGCTGACCATCAGCATACCGGGCGAGCAGAAGCCGCACTGGATGGCAAAATTTTCGTGAAAAGCCTGCTGGAGCGGATGCAGCCCTTCGGCAGGGGTGATCCCTTCCAGCGTAAGTACATTCTGCCCTTCCACTTCTTCAACAGGCAGGATGCATGACAGCACCGGCTCTCCATTGACGATGACGGTGCACGAGCCGCAGTTGCCTTCGTAGCAGCCGCACTTGGTGGCGGTAAAGCCCAGCTTCTCACGCAAGGCTTTCGCCAGCGTGGTGAGCGGCTTCACCATCACTTCGGTTTCGCGGCCGTTGAGCGTAAATGTGACAATTTTGGATGCCATAGTGTGCCTCCTAGGCGGCGACCTGCGCCAGCGCACGCTGGACAAAGACGCCCGTCATCCTGCGCCGGTATTCGGCGCTGGCGATTGGGTCAGTATGTGGTTCACACTCTGCGGCGGCGGCGCTGGCAGCGGCCGCGATGGCAGACGAGTCCAGCGAGGAGCCGGTCAGGGCAGCTTCTGCCTGGCGGGCGCGGAACGGATGCGGGCCCACCGCACTGAGGGCAATACGCACATCTTTGGCACGGCCATTCTCGGTCACCACGCGCACAGCCACGCTCACGATCGCCGGCGTATTGGTGTAGAGTCGACCATACTTAAGCAGCACGGATTTACCGGCTGGCTTGGGCACCTGGATCTCCACCAGCAATTCGTCGGGATCCAGGCAGTTGGTGAGAAAGCCCGTGAAGAACTCGGCCAGCGGCACGAGCCGCTCGCCGCGCTTCAGACTGGCCAGTTTCACCTGCGCATCCAGCGCCAGCAGCGCCACAGCCAGATCACCGGCCGGCGGCGGGGCAAACAGGTTGCCACCCGCCGTGGCAATATTCTGTACAGCCCAACCGGCAACGTTCTTAACCGCCTCAGCCAGCAGGGGTACGCCGGACTCCGCCCGAACTCGCGAAAGTGGAGCCGCGGCACCAATGTACACCCCGCCATCCACCGGACGGACATAGTCCAGGCCGGCCTGACGCAAGCCCATAACCTTTTCGGGGCGTGAAACGCCTTTATTGATCAATGGCATCGCCAGGGTACCGCCGGCCATCACCAGCATCGCCGGGCCGTGCTCGTCGAGCAAACCCAGCGCTTCGGCCAGGGATCTAGGCCGGAAATACGCTTGTGTAGTCACATTAGCACCTCCTCGAATAGTGTGAAATAACCCGAAAGGCGCGCCGACTCTCTTCAGAGTCGCAGCGTCCGCCAGATGACTTAAGCCTGGGCCTCAGGCTTTCTCTGCCTGGAAACGCTCCACCAACCCTCGGAATTCAGCCTCCGTGAGTAGTCCGTGCTTCGTCATCGAAATCTCCTTGACCTGCATGGTCAATTCCAGGAGCTGATCGAAAGGCGGAACAGGCTGGTCAATCCGGCCCAGCCAATAGGCCACGGAGTCGGTCCCGCTGCCCTTACCCAGCACAACCTCCACATCGGCCTGTCCAATCAGGGATGGCAACACGGGGAAAACCTCGGTGGGATGCTCGTCCTTGCATCTGAGCCACCAGTTGGCGGGAATGCCGGATTCAAGTTTATACATATCTGCACCAGCCACCGGCTGATTGAGCGGCGTCACGTGGCCGGTCAGCTTCTGCACCACCTGGGTCAGGTGGTAGAGCCGGTCAAGTTTAATTCCGGTCTTGATGCCGTACATCAGTTCGAGCGCCAGCGCCAGTTGCTCGGTCGAGGCCTGACCGGCGCGCTCGCCCATGCCGAGCACGGTGGAGTGAACCACTTCAGCGCCCTCTTCGATTGCCGCCAGGCTGTTTGCATTGGCAAGGCCGAAATCGTTATGGAAGTGTGCCTCCAGCGGGCGCTGCAGCCGGGCGCGCATCGTGCGCACATAATGGCGGATGGCGGGTGGGGCGCACACGCCCATCGTGTCCACCAGGGTCAGGGAATCCATGTGGCCTTCGGCGGCCACGGCTTCGATGATCTGGAACAGCTGGTTGAAATCGGCCCGGGTGGCATCGATCGTGAAGAAAACCGTGTAGAGACCCAGCTCGTGGGCCAGGCGGGTGGCATCGACGGACGCCTGGATGGCTCTTGCGAGCGTCCACTGATACCCGTATTCGATGATATGCTCGCTGCTGGGGATCTCGACGATAACGCCTGAAACGCCGCAGTCGGCTGCCAGTCGCACATCATCCAGGATGCAGCGGCAGAAGGCGAAGATCTCTGGTCCCAGGTTGCGCTTTACGATCTCGCGAATGGCGTTCTCGTCCTGCTTGGAGACGGCTGGCATGCCAGCTTCGATGCGGTGTACGCCTGCTTCTGCCAACGCTTCGGCAATGGCGATTTTTTGATCCTTTTGCAGCGCGATGCCAGTTTCCTGTTCCCCATCTCGCAGGGTGATGTCATGGATCTTGACTTTGGCGGGCAGCTGAAAGTCTTTGGTCACTTCCGGCAGGTAGTTCAGCGGGCTCACGAAATACTTGTCGGTCTTCCACGGAGTTGTCATAGTTGATATCCTTTTTTCAAAAGTAGTGAGGCAAGGGTCAAGAATAATTAACCATTCACACAATTTATGCGGATGGTTTCATCATAGGGAAGGTCAGGCCACGCGCAGCCCCAACCCAGTCGCCAACGGACTGGAACACCGGCACTCCCACCGCTTCGATGGCTTTCGCCATGCGTTGGGTGTACGGCCCGCCCATCGCGCCAACCAGAATGGGCTTGCCATACTTGCGGTTCAACTGGCCTAATTTCTGGACGATATCCTCTTCCAGGGGCGTGTCGGGAAAGACAAACCAGGGCATGACAATATCAATGCCGGGATCACGCAACAGCGCTTCAATGCCGGCTGCATAATCGCTGCTGGTACCGGATCCGGTCACATCGATCGGGTTCTGGATAATGTAGTACACCGGATAGCAATCCTTCAGCGTCTGCAGCGTGGTGGGGCTCAGATCAGGCATTTCGAGTCCGTAGATTTTGAGCAGATCAATCCCCTGGACCATCGACCCCGCACCGTTGCTGATCATCGCCACCCGGTTGCCGGGCGCCTTCGGTTGCATCGCCAACGCTTTGCATACCGCCATCAATTCTTCCATGCTGTTGACCGGGATCATACCGCCTTGTCGGAACGCGCCTTGAACCACACCGTAGGAGCCGCCGAAAAAGCCGGTATGCGACAGGGAAGCGCGCGCCCCACGCTCTGTCCGGCCGACTTTGAGCACCACGACCGGTTTCTTCTGAGTCACTTGTTTGGCTGTTTCAAGCAGCCGGCGGCCATCTTCCAATCCCTCCACGTACACCGCAATGATGTCGGTTTCCGGGTCATCGACCAAATAGGCCAACAAATCGGCTTCATCCACATCCGTGCGATTACCATAGGAAACGAACTTGCTGACGCCGAGTTCTGCAGCCTGTTCCAGGAAGATACAGCCCACCGTGCCGGATTGGGTGATCATGGCAATCGAGCCAGCCACTGGTCGCTGCAGGCGGTCCTGCACCTGGAAGAAGGTGTCCATGCGTGAATGACCGTCGAAGACACCGATACAGTTGGGGCCGATGAGCCGTACATCCTGCGCCGCCGCCTTCTCCCGGATCTGGCGCTCCAGTCCCACCAGGTCGCCGCCCAGTTCCTTGCCGCCACCTGAGACGATGACCATATTGTGCACGCCCAGGCTGGCGCATTCTTCGATAAGTTGGGGAACCATGCTCAGGGCAACCGCCACCACCACAACATCCAGCGGATCGGGCACCGCCGAGAGCGTTGGGTAGCATTTCTTGCCCATGATCTCCGTCCGGCCTGGGTTGATCGGGTACACCCTGCCAGCATAATCATAGTTGACCAGACTATCCAGCACGCAGTAACCCACTTTACCCGGTGTGGCCGAGGCGCCGACAACCGCAATTGCCTGGCCTTTGAAGAAATTCCCCAGGTATTGCGTGCGGGCGGGAGCCGCGGCGACGATCGTTCTGGGGGGCTTGCGCCAGATCAGCTTCGCATCCAGGACGCGGTGTTCACTGCCCCAGACCGCGATCGGGTTGAGGTCCAGCGACTCCAGTGAGCCGGCGTGTTCCATGCCCATCCGGCTGGCGTTTAGCAACAGCTCGACCAGCATGTCTTCCGATACGGCCGGCTGACCACGATAGCCCTGCAGGATCTTATGGCCCTTGATCTCGTGGATCATCTGGAGCGAATCAGAGCGGTTTATGGGTAACACTCGGAAGCTCACGTCTTCCAGGATTTCGGTAAGCACGCCGCCGAGCCCGAACATGATCACCGGGCCAAATTGGGGATCGTCGAGCAAACCAATGATGACCTCCACGCCGCCGGTTACCATCTCCTGCACCTGGACACCTTCGATCCGGGCTGCGGGCTGGGCAGCCTGTGCAGCCGCCAGGATATTGTGAAAGCCCTGGCGTACTTCGTCGGCAGTGCGCAGGTTGAGCAGCACACCGCCCATGTCTGTCTTATGCAGGATGTCGGGGGAAGCGATTTTAAGAACGACCGGGAAGCCCATTTCGCCGGCCATTCGGACCGCCTCATCCGCGCTGGTCGCCAGCCCTTCGGCTGGAGCATGAAAACCGTATTGTCGGTACATGTTATTCATCTTTGCCGGGTAGACCCTGCTTGATCATGGTCAGGGCCGGGTCGGGACCTTTGTAGCCGGGAAGATATTCCAGCCGGATCGGCGCAAAACTCTCATGGAAGATGACATCTTCTTCGCTGAGCTTGCGGAAGGAGTGGATAACGTTGGAGTTGACGATCAGCAGCGTGCCCGGTCCAACCTCCTGCTCCTCATCGCCCACCTTGGCCCACAGCCTGCCCTGAACCATCATCATGATCTGTTCTGCTTCGTGTTTGTGGGCCGGTATGGTCACCTGGCCTTTGTAGGTGATACGGGTCAGCATCACCTTTTCCCCTGAAACCGCTTGAAGGAAAACATTTGGCACGTACTCACGAGCTTGAAACTCATCCCACGTTGTGATTTGTGACATATTAGCCCTCGCTTGGATTAGGATCACTACTTTCTTGAACGACGCTCTCGTTCAAGCTCTTGCTGATATTAATGATGTGATTCTTCATCGTGCTGGCAGCCGCCTCCGGATCGCGGCGAAGCAGTGCATCGACGATCGCCTGGTGGTCAAGGAGCGACTGCTCCCGAACACCTTTCAGGCCTACGGTCCGCGTACGGCTGGCTAATCCCAACCGGTACAAGGTGCTCATGAAACGGGCAATGATTTGATTATGCACGGCGGCAGTAATCAACTGGTGCAGTTCAATATCGGCTTCGAGGAAAAGTTGCGGATCATGGACGGACTTGACTGCACGTTTCCAACAGGTGCCAATCTCGGCCAGTTCAGCTTCGGTTGCATTCTGGGCCGCTTCGGCTGCCAGGCTGGGCTCCAGCATGGCGCGGGCTGCCAAGGATTGCCCGAAGGTGAAATCATCCAGGGAGAAAACAAAGTCAAAGTGCTCGACCAGCCGTTCAGGCCTGAGGGAGGCAACATAGGTACCCGAGCCATGCCGGATTTCAATGACCTTCATCATATCCAGCGCCCGCAATGCCGCGCGCAGAGAAGGACGACTGACCTGCATCATGGCGGCCAGATCCCTTTCTGAAGGCAGTTTTTCGCCGGGGCTCAGCTTACGTTCAGTGATCAACGCAACCAATCGTTCTGCGATGCGATCGGGAAGCAAATTCCGGTTAAAGATGCCAAATACCGATGAGTCAGAAGGTAGTTCATTCATACAATGATTCCCTGCAGCAGGATGACAGACTCTTTGAGCCAGATCCAAAGAGTTGCGGTTGGGGTCTGTTGGCCATTTCGGACATAATGTTAGCGCGCACCTGACTTGAAGACGAATTGTCTATCAACGGGGCATTTGATGTTCTGTAAAGAGGAGATTTTTATTGTGCGTGATGTGGTCAAGTGACTTTACCACTTAGCGTGATTATATAGCGCTAAGAAACTGGTGTCAAGCAAATATCTCAATCTCTTCCCCACTTGTCTTGTGTTTTCGGGCGCAGGCCTCCGGCTCGCGCACTGCCACAATCAAGCGGAAGCGTGGCAACGTTTTGTGCAGTCTGCCAACACAGTTCAGATTGCAGATGGCTTCCAACTTATGGCGTGGGGAAAAGGAAATAAGGCGACCTTGGGATCTTCACCAGACATAGGCGCTAGGCGACAATTCCATCAAGGATTATTAGAGCGAGATCACTTTGCCGGCACGGCGCTGTGCTTCAATGATATCGGGCATGCCGCCCACAATACCTACTTGTACCTGGTCAGTCAGGTTATAGTAGTTTAGACAGGTACTACACAGGATCAGGTTCACGCCTCTGGCTTCTAGGGACTTGAGGGAATCAATTACTGGCGATCCCTCGACAGCCAGACGAACGCCATTGGTGTAAAAACAGATCGCCGCCGGAAGAATGTTGTTTTCATCCAATAATTTGAGATAGGTGGTGATCAGCTTTTGCTGAAGCGCCGGCTCAGCATCCCCCATGCCATTGCGGGTGATCAGAAGGACAGTTTCAGAATCAGGTATGGGCATTTAGTCTCCAGTAAGCATTCAAATATGCCTCATGATAATAGCAATTGCAAAATTATACTCTTTCCAATTGCATATGATCGACTCGCCTTCTTGCCAAATCCGCCACTTCCTTCAAATGGTATACTTTAAAAATAAAAAATGGATCTACACATCGAACTCTCCTCCATCCTGCCCGAAGAACGAATATTGACGCGGCCGCTCGAGCGCTATGCATATGCCAATGATGCCTCCTACTTTCGCCTTATCCCACAGGCGGTTGTGCAACCAGCCTCGCTCGATGAGATCCGCGGTCTGTTCCAATTCTCCCAGCAGAACCACATTCCACTCACCTTCCGGGCCGCCGGTACCAGCCTTTCGGGACAATCCGTCTCCAACGGCATCCTGGTTGTCCTTGCCCGCCACTGGGGAAATGTTCAGGTGGAAGACGGTGGTGCACGAGTGCGCGCACAGCCCGGTGTGGTGGCAGGCTTAATCAATAATGTGCTCAAGCCTTTCGGTCGCCGCATCGGTCCCGATCCTGCCTCGATTGATACCGCCATGTTGGGAGGTATTTTGGCCAACAATTCCAGCGGTATGTGCTGCGGCGTGCAGGAGAATGCCTATCACACAATCCACTCCCTGACGCTGGTACTGCCTAACGGCCTGGTTCTGGATACGGCCGCCCCGGATGCGGCTGCCCGCTTCCAGGAGGGCGCACCAGATATTTTCGATGGCCTGCTCGCTCTGCGTCAACGCTTGCTGGCAGATGTCCCCCTGGCTGAACGCGTCCGCCTGCGCTATCAGACCAAGAACACTGACGGCTATTCGCTGAACGCCTTGCTCGACTTTAATGATCCAATTGACATTCTGGCTCACCTGATGATCGGCTCGGAAGGCACACTGGGCTTTATTGCCGAGGCCGTTTTGGATACCATGCCCGATTACACCCGCAAGTACACCGGGCAGCTTTACTTCCGAAACATGCAGGATGCGGCGCGTGCCATCCCATCCTTGCGCGATTCCGGGGTGCGGGCGGCTGAGATCATGGAGCGTGCCGCCCTGCGTTCGGTTGAGAACCTGGTTGGGGCGCCGGCCATCCTTCGCCAGCTGCCCGAATCAGCCGCCGCCATCCTGGTGGAGTATCAGGCCAACACGGGGGAGGAGCTCGCCAACCAGCGTCGCAGCGCTGCCTACGCAGTACGAGAGATGAGTCTTCTCCACGACCCTGAGTTTACCGAAGACCCGCTTGTCCAGGCCAACTTATGGAAGCTGCGTAAGGGGCTACTTCCCACGATGGGCGCCATGCGTTCCAAGGGGACCTCTTTGGTGACCGAAGACCTTGTCTTCCCGGTACCGCGCCTGGCCGAAGCCGTGACCGATTTGCGCTCCAGATTCCTTTCGCATGGCTTTGAGGATGCCATTATCTTCGGGCACGCCAAGGAAGGCAACCTGCACTTTAATTTCAATTGCCTGCTCAATAATCAGGAGGAAATCCTGCGCCTGGAGAGCTTCCTGAATGATGTGCTGGTCATGGTGAGAGAAAAGTATGACGGCGCCCTCAAGGGAGAACATGGTACCGGGCGGGCAGTGAGCCCCTACCTGGAAGCGGAGTGGGGTTCCAATGGCTTTGGCATCATGCGTGATATTAAGTCTCTGTTCGATCCATCCGGCATGCTCAATCCGGGCGTGATCATCAACCCTGACCCGCGTTCGCACGTCTCGAACATCAAGGATTTGCCAACGGTGGAAGATGAAGTGGATAAGTGCATTGAGTGCGGATATTGCGAGCCGCGCTGCCCCAGCCGGCGCCTGACACTGACCCCCCGCCAGCGGATTGTCATTCGACGTGAGATCGCCCGCCTGCGCAATTCAGCCTCAAATGCAGCTCTATTGGCTTCCCTGCTGGAAGATTATAACTATTCCGGTCTGGATACCTGTGCGGTGGACGGGTTGTGTGCCTCAGCTTGTCCGGTGAACATCAATACCGGTGACCTGACCAAGCACCTGCGCGCCGGGATGGTGACCGCCCGCGGCGAAAAGACGGCTGTGTGGCTTTCGGAGCATTTTGCCCAAGTGGAAAAAACGCTCGGTCTGGGCATACAACTCGGGCATTTGGCCGAATCTGTGATCGGGGCAAAGGCCATCACCGGGTTGACGCGCATTGCGGACAAGCTGAGCGGATTGAACCTGCCCAAGTGGAATGCAGCCGTACCGTATGTGCCCAGCCGCCGGCCTGCCACGCGGCATGCGCAGGCAGATTATGTGTACTTCCCATCCTGCATTTCACGGCGGTTGGGTGTTCCCAAGCCCGGCATGGCCTCACTGGCCGAAACGTTGGTCACGGTAGCCGAACGGGCGGGAATTTCACTCTGGATCCCGCAGGATGTGGAAGGCAACTGCTGCGGCATGCCGTTCGGCTCAAAGGGCTACACTGCCGCATACAAGGCGACGCGCCGAAAGACCTTGGAGCGGTTCTGGGAATGGTCGGAGCAAGGCCGCCTGGCGATCGTGATCGACACCACCTCCTGCACCTACACCCTGCGCCAGTACGCAGAAAACCAGGCTGATCTCACACCCGTGGAGCGCCAAATTTTCGAAAAGCTCAGCCTGCTGGATGGATTGGAACTGATGCATGACATATTGCTGCCTGCCCTGAATGTCCATCCGGTTATGGAAGCAGTCATCCTGCATCCCAACTGCTCATCCCGCAAGCTGGCCCTGCAGGATAAAATGACCGCCATTGCCAGCCGGTGCGCAAAAACTGTGACGGTACCGCTCCACCTGGACTGCTGCGCCTTTGCCGGTGATCGCGGGCTGCTTTTCCCCGAGTTGACTGCCTCGGCGACTGCTCTGGAGAGCGCCGAAGTGAATGCACGTCCCTACGATGGCTTCTATTCCTCTAACATCACCTGCGAGATGGGCATGAGCCTTGCCACGCAGCATAATTACCATTCCATCATCTACTTGCTGGAGCAGGCATCGCGGGTTTCCCCCGCATAAACCAGGGAGCCGGTTGGGGTGTGCCTGGTGTTGAAATAAAAAAACGGGCAGGTTTTGGTAACCTGCCCGTTCGTGCTATTAGAGTAAAGGGGAGCTTTAGTTTTCAGCGGGCTAATTCAAGGCCTTTAAACGCTTCCACCTGGCCGCGGATGGCGCGCTCGGTTGGCAAGCGTTCAATCGAGGATGCCCCGAAGAAGCCCAGGATGCCGGGCATTTTTTTCAGTGCCTTGCCGACATTCTCAGGTTCGTCAAATGGTCCGCCATGGCAGATTACCATCAAATCCTTACGGAGTTTCCAACCTGCCTCTGCCATGACCATTACCTTTTCGATCGCCTCATCCAGGGAAAAGGCGACGGCTGCGCCGATGCTGCCCGCCGTCGTCAGGCCAACGTGGCATACCAGCAGGTCGGCGCCCGCTTTTGTCATGGCGCCTGCTTCGTCGGCGGTAAAAGCATAAGGAGTGGTAAAAAGATCCATCTCATGCGCCAGGTGGATCATTTCCACCTCTTTTTCATAGCCCATGCCGGTGGCTTCCAAATTGGCGCGCATTTTACCGTCGAACAACCCAACGGTTGGGAAGTTTTGCACACCGGAAAAGCCAATCTCCTGCAACTGCTTCAAAAAAACCGGCATCAGGCGAAACGGGTCCGTGCCACACACGCCGGCTTGAACGGGTGTATCCTTTACAACGGGGATTACTTCGGCAGCCATCTCGACTACGATGGCATTGGCATCTCCATAAGGAAGCAGTCCCGCCAACGATCCGCGCCCGGCCATACGGTAACGTCCCGAGTTGTAAATAATAATGATATCCGCCCCACCGGCTTCGGCGAATTTGGCTGAAATGCCAGTCCCAGCCCCGCAGCCAACGATCGGTTTGCCCGCCTTCGCCTGGGCCTGCAGGCGCCTGATGATCTCTTTTCGTGGAATTGCCATTTTGAGTACCTCCTATTTTTTCAACATGTCCAACAAGGTTTGAGCAGCCCTGTCGGCAAATTCGGAATCATTGACATTATTGTTCATCTCGATGACCGGAATACCCGGCCTGAGATTACTTTTTATAGCCTCGAAGCAGGCTTGATCTGCCTGCGGATCCCAAAACGCCCCGCCGGGACTGTCCAGTTGCGAAACTCCCTGGAGGGGGATCAGGATGGCAACCGGCGCGCTAGCTGCGTTGGCGGCCGCGGCAATCATCTCACCGATGCGCTTGTTTTCTTCAATATTGGTGCGCAGCAAGGTGATATTCGGATTCCATTGGTACAGCTTGCGGGACTTGTACTTCTCGGGCATGGTATCCATTGCCCAAAAGTTCGCCATATCCACACAGCCGGGAACCAGCACCGCCGGGATGCCGTGCCGCGAGGCAGCCAGGCAGCGTTCAGGACCGGCGCTTAAGACTCCGCCGCAGACTTCGTCGGCCAGCTCCGTGGTGGTGATATCCAGCGAGGCGGCTACATGGCCATCTGCGATCAGGCCTTCCATTGTCCTTCCGCCTGTGCCGGTGGCGTGGAAAACCAGGACTTCATAGCCGCGCGCCTCCAACACGCTGCGAGCCCGATCCACTGCAAGCGTGGTGTTACCAAACATCGAAGCCGCCACAAGAGGCTTTTCTTCTTCCACTTGGGAGACGTCCATTTTTACCATGCCGGCAATGGCCCCCGCCGCGTTGATGTAGATGGCTCGGCTGATCCGGTTGAAGCCGGCCACATCCACAATGGAGGGCATAAAGGTAATGTCCCGGGTTCCGACATAGGCGCTGACATCCCCGCCACCCAGCGTGGAAACCATCACTTTGGGTACGCCCACTGGCAGGGTCCGCATTGCCATCGTGGAAAGCGAAGTTCCTCCACCGCCTCCCATGCCGATGATCCCATCCAGCCTGCCCTGATCGAATAGCCGGCGCACCACCACCGCCAGCCCAGCCGCCATGATCTGCATGGCCTCATCCTTGTGCCCGCCGGATGAAAGGGTGGACAAATCCCCGCCGCCTGCCTTGGCCACTTCCTGACGGGTAATATCGGGTGCGAAGGCCGGTTCCCCCATCACTCCAAAGTCGACCATCAGAGTTTCGAGGCCTTGCTTCTGGATCAATTCTCTAAGGAAAGAGAATTCCTGACCCTTTGTATCCAATGATCCTGTGATGACAACAGTTTTTCCCATAGGCTCACTCGCTCCTAATCAAAGATCAGTAACGCGGCTGTGATTACCAACAGAACCAGAATAATGTTGTCAAATACGATCTTCGAAACCTTGGTCACCAGCCAGCTCCCGAACCAAACCCCAAGGGGAACGATTGGGAACACCCAGGCAATCGACCAAAGCCGTTGGAAGTCGAACATGCCCGTAAAGTAGTAAAAAGGCACTTTGATCCAGTTGAGGATGGCATAGAACAGCACGCATGTGGCAACAAATACTCTCGGAATTACGTTCTGGAGCATGAGGTAAATACTGATGGGCGGCACTCCGCTATGCGCAATGGCGGAGGTAAATCCGGCCGTACTACCAGCCAACCAGCCATGCCAACCTTTCTCCTGGTATTTTATCGAACCAAGAATGCGTTTTTCAAAGAGCTTGTAAATCACGAACAAAATCGAGATTACGGCCAACCCAATTTTGAGGACCTCGCCTGAGACATTGGCGATGAAATATGTACCGATCGAGACTCCCACCACTCCGCCGGGGAGCAAAAGCCAGACCAGGCGCGCATTCCAACGCCGCCAATGCATAGCGAGCGAGAATAAATCCGCAAGCAACATGATGGGCAGCAGCAAGCCCAGAACCTGGTTGACAGGCATCACCAGCGACATCAACGGCGCCGACAACGTTCCCGCCATTCCTCCCAACCCACCCTTCGAAAGGCTGACCAAAAACGTCACCGCAACCAGCATTATTAGAAATGCTGTTGGACTACTTGTCATTCTTGAAAGCTCCTGGCTTATCCAATAATTCCAACTCCTTCTCGTTTTTCCTTGCACGCCAGGCGCTATAGCACATTTTTGCGGCTCACCTTGGCCTTTTTGGGCATGTGGGTCTCTGTCACCCCGGCACTCTTCAATGCCTTGCGGATCGTCTTGGCCGACTGGGCTACCAACCCGGTGTAGAAATCTTCTGTCAGCAGGCCCGAGCCGTGATCCTGGATGAACTTGAGTTGTTCGGGCGTGAGATCCGCGTTGGAAGTGGCCTGAGAATCGGGGTACGGATCGCGGGGTGTCCGGTCGACGGGGGCGACAAACTCCATCGTAAGGGAATACTTGTAGCCGCCTGCGTCCAGGGCCTTGATGAGCTTTGACCAGTTATAGTGGCCCTGGCCGGCTGCCCAGCGGTTGTTGTCGGCCACATGGAAGTCGACCAGCTTCTTACCGGCCAGAGTGACGGACTTGTACAAGTCAGCTTCCTCGATGTTGAGGTGGAAGGCATCCAGCGCAATGCCGCAGTTCGGGCCGACGGCTTGCGCCAGGCACAAGGCTTGATCGGCGCGGTTGATGAAATTGGTCTCAAAGCGATTAATCGGCTCCAGGGCGAGGGTGATGCCAGCTGCTTCGCTATAGGCATAGATTTCCTTCAAACTCTCCACCGCCCAGCGCCACTCTTCTTCCGGCGACGCCATCGGGATCACCTTGCCCACCTGGGAGGGCACGATCGTGAGGATGCGACCATCCAACTCTTTGGCTAGAGTCACCAGGCTCTTGACAAATTTGATGGTGGACTCGCGTACCTTTGGATCAGCATGGATCAAGTCTCGGCCGGGGGTCATCAGGGTTGCGGCCCCCCAACATTTGACGCCGTTCTCATCCAGAAGACGGCGTACTTCTTTAGTATCATACTGTTCGGGTTCGCCGGCAATTTCAAGACACTCGAAACCAAAATGGGCCAGCCGCCGAATGGTGGTTTCGATGGGTTCAGCGCGCATCCAGTTCATCATTCCTAAAAACATAGTTCCTCCTTATCCTTGTAAGCGAGAAATCCTTAGGTTCTTGAAAATCCGTAAGGTTTTGTCCGCAAATTGATCCAGGCCCGCAAGCCTACCCAACCTCAGGCCTTCGTTGCGATGTATCCT
>JADGQB010000081.1 GCA_017882145.1 Anaerolineales bacterium | reverse complement strand
TCCACGCAATAGCGATCGACCTGGTTCGCCAAAAAATGGAGAGATTCGGGCTTGATAATGTTGAACCAATCCTGGCACACGGCTATAACAGCGGCCTGCCCGGGCACGTAGCCGACCTGGTGACTGCCATCGACCTGTTCTTTGCCATCGGTGATAAAAACGCATTCCTGGCCGAGCTGAAACGGATCGCCAAACCGGACGGGACCCTGATCCTCGACGATGGTCACCAGCCGCGCAGCCAAACACTCGCCCAGGTCGCGGCAGCCGGCAGCTGGACCATCGTGGCAGAGACGAAAGACCATCTAACCTTAAAACCGGCAGGATAACCGCTTACTACGGGGGGAGAACACCAATCCTGAGGAGGCTTGCTTTGTTTTACGATTTCGATAAAATCATTGACCGGCGTGCTACCAATTCCATCAAGTGGCAAAAATATCCCCAGGATGTCTTGCCGCTGTGGGTGGCGGATATGGACTTTGCCGCACCGGACCCGATCCGGATCGCCTTGCAGCGGGCCGTGGAGCAGGCTGTGCTTGGCTATGAATCCCCATCCAGGGAATTGCGTGAGATAGTGGCAGCCCGCATGCAGACGCTTTACGGCTGGCAGGTTTCCCCGCAGGCCGTGGTCGCCACGCCCGGGGTGGTAGCCGGGTTTACTGCAGCTTGCAACGCTGTTTGTACGTCGGGACAGGGGCTTCTGGTACAACCACCGGTCTACCCGCCATTCCTGAAGGTTCACGCTGCCGCCGGATTGTTGCGCCAGGATGCTCCGCTGACAGTGGAAAGCAGTGGTTCTCAGCTAAGCTATTCGGTTGACTTTGATGTTTTCCAGAAAGCGGTTGACTCCGCCGGGGCACAGACCGGCATGTTTCTGCTCTGCAATCCCCATAACCCAACCGGGCAGGCTTATTCAAAAGCGGATCTTACGCGCATGGCAGATATTTGTCTCAAGGGCAATATGGTTATTTGCTCGGACGAAATCCATTCTGAACTCTTGCTGGACGGTTCGAAGCACACCCCGATTGCCGCATTGGATCCGGAGATTGCCGACCGGACCATCACTCTGGTTGCCCCCAGCAAGACTTTCAATGTGCCCGGCCTGTTCTGCGGGTTTGCAATCATTCCAAATGCAGATCTGCTTGCACGCTACACAAAGACGGTCGAGTGCATGGCCATGCATGTCAGCAGTCTGGGGCTGGTGGCGGCGCAAGTTGCATTTTCGGGAGATTGCGATGAATGGCTGGCCGCCCTGCGCCTCTATTTGGCAGCCAACCGGGACTTTCTGGTCGAATTCGTGCGGAGCGGGTTGGCAGGGATCAAGACGACCGTTTCCGAGGCCACCTACCTGGCCTGGCTGGACTGCACTTCCCTGGTCAACTCCGGGAGAATAACCGGCACACCGTACGAGTTTTTCCTTAGGCAGGCCAAAGTTGCCTTGAACGAAGGCCGGGAATTCGGCCCGGGTGGCGAAGGTTTCGTGCGGCTGAATTTTGGTTGCCCGCGTTGCACTCTGGCTGAGGCGCTTGGAAGAATGAAGACCGCGCTGGACTTATAATCGATGAGTTCCGCAATCGAGTATTGTTTATGGAGGCTTGATGGCTGCACTTACCCCTGATGAAAAAAGTACCGTGGTTATGATCTATACCCAGAACTTCCTTGCCCGTGGCGAAGTGCTGACGAAGACCAACGTTCGCGTCAGTACCTGGTTGCGCACGCAGGGGGTGCCGGAATATATCCATCTGCTCAAACCCACCGTGCTCCATTTTGGCGGTGGGGGTTTTAAAACGCTGAACTTCTCGGAAATGTATCTGCCTGTTCCCACGATCATCGCCCTTCATCTGGCCCCGCCGGCCTCTGACCCCCTGGACTACTCTCCCGATGAACCCAATCGTGTGATGGTACCCATCACTGCCCTGGCTGGGGCTTTCCAATTCACGGGCTATTTACGCATCTCGTCGCTGGCGGGTCTCAGCACCAGCATTGAACTGGCGCACTCTGCCTGGGTCTCGATTTACAACGCGGATGTAACCAACCATTCCATACCCGATATGCAGCCCATCCATGTAGAGTTGATATTGATACATCCAAAGAATGTCAGTCTTGCGATAAAAGGATGATCAACTGGAGCACGACGCTGTTGGATTTGATGCAGGTAATTCAACGCAGCCCGAATCCGGAACCCTGGGCTGAGGGGGAGAAGATTCCCTGGAATGATCCGGCCTTCAGCCGGCGTATGCTCAGCCTGCACCTGTCACAGGAACATGACTGGGCCAGCCGTCGATCAGTCACCATTCAACAACATGTGGATTGGATTCACCACGAGGTCTTGCACAACCAGCCTGCCCGCCTCCTCGATCTGGGCTGTGGGCCGGGTTTATACTCCAGCCGGCTGGCAGAATTGGGGCATACCTGTACCGGCGTGGATTTTTCTCCGGCCTCGATCGAGTTCGCCAGGGAAAATGCAAAAAAAACCAACCTGCGCTGTTCCTACCTGCTCCAGGATGTCCGTGAAGCGGACTTTGGCTCGGACTATGGCCTGGTAATGTTCATCTATGGCGAGTTCAACGTCTTCAAGCCGCAGGATGCAAAATTAATTCTCAAAAAAAGCCTTGAGGCCCTGCAGCCGGGCGCCTGCCTTTTACTGGAAGTCCATACTTTTGAAACTGTCCATCAAATGGGTTTACAGGCCTCATCCTGGTATTCGACAGACTCCGGCCTGTTTTCAGACCGGCCGCATTTCTGCTTGCAGGAGAATTTCTGGGACGAGTCCCTTTCTGTAGCAACCCAGCGCTATTTCATTGTAGACGCACAGACCAGCCAGGTCACCCGTTATGCCGCCAGCACCCAGGCCTACACCCAGCAGCAATACTTGAACTTATTGAAGGATAGCGGCTTTCAGGAGCTTGAGTTTTATCCATCCTTGTCGGGTGAGACCGATCATTCCCAGTCTGATTTTTTCGTTATCAAAGCCCGCAAATAAAGTTTTGCAGGAGGCAAATCATGAAAGCGTTATTTATCGGTGGCACCGGTCTGATCAGCTCGGCCTGCTCCGAACTGGCCCTGGAACGTGGCATCGAACTCTTTATCCTTAACCGCAGCCGTTCCGAAAAATATCCGCTGCCGGAAGGCGCCCGCCTGCTGGTGGGTGACGTACACGGCGACGAAGCCAGCCTGGCCGCGCTGCTCGCCAGCCATGAATTCGACACGGTCGTGGACTGGATCGCCTTTACTCCTCAGGATGTCGAACGCGATCTGCGGCTCTTCAACGGCCGGACCAACCAGTTTGTTTTCATCAGCTCGGCCAGCGCATACCAGAAACCGCCCAGCCATTACCTCATCACCGAAGAGACGCCCCTCGAGAATCCCTTCTGGGAATATTCCCGTAATAAGATTGCTTGCGAAGAGCTCCTGATGCAGGCGCACCGCCAACAGCACTTCCCGGTCACGATTGTCCGCCCGTCGCTTACCTATGGGCCCTCCCAGATCTCCCTGTGCGTGAACAGTTGGGAGCATCCCTATACTGTCATTGACCGGATGAAGCACGGCCGCCCGGTCATTATCCCGGGCGACGGCACTTCATTGTGGGTGCTCACCTGGAACGCGGATTTTGCCAAAGGCTTCCTGGGCCTGCTGGGCAACCCGAAAGCCATCGGTGAGGCCTATCACATCACCTCTGATGAAGTCCTTACCTGGAACCAGGTCTACCAGGAAGTCGGACGGGCCCTTGGAGTGGATCTGCATATCGTCCACGTACCATCCGATCTGATCGCGGCTTACGATCCGAATGCAGTCGGCAGCCTGATTGGCGATAAGATCAACAGCTCAGTCTTCGATAACAGCAAGATCAAAAACCTGGTGCCGGATTTCAACTGCACGGTGCCCTGGTCGGAGGGTATGCGCCGGACTCTCGCCTGGTTTGAGGCCGATCCGTCCCACCAGACGATCGATGAGCGATTGAATAATATCTGGGATAAAATCCTTGCGGAGTATGGGAAAGCGTTTCCCGGAAGCCAGTCCGGCAGGCATTGACTCTTCCCAACCAACAGAGAGGATCCGCCGATGGAATACGGTTATTTTGACGATGAAGCCCGGGAATATGTGATCACCCGCCCGGATACGCCCCAGTCCTGGAGCAACTATCTCGGCTCCACTGAATACGGCGCCATAATTACCAACAATGCCGGCGGCTACGGCTTCTATCAGTCCGGGGCACGCGGGCGCTTTATGCGTCTGCTTTTCAACCGGGTTCCCATGGACCAGCCTGGCAGGTACCTGTATCTGCGCGACCGCCAGAGCGGCGACTACTGGTCGGCCTCCTGGCAGCCGGTTGGGAAACCGCTCGAACAATACCAGACGACCTGCCGGCATGGCACAGCCTACACGATCATCCAATCCCATTATGCCGGGATTGCCAGCCAGACCACCTACTTCGTACCGTTGGGCCAGAAGTTCGAGTACTGGCACACGAAGATCACCAACGAATCCGACCGTCCGCGCCAGCTCTCGCTCTTCACATTTTGCGAATTCACCAACCAGTGGATCACCACCCAGGATCAGGTCAATTTGCAGTATTCGCTTTTCATCGTGCGCGGCGGAATGAGCGATGGGCTGCTGCGGATCGCCATCCATGACAACCTGCCCTCCAACGATGCGGCAGTGAATCTAAGCGACACCCCCTTCAAATGCTGGATGACCCTGGTGGGCGCACCCCTGGCGGGCTATGATACCAGCCGGGAGGCTTTCATCGGTCCTTACCGGGCTTACCATAACCCGCTGGTTGTTGAAAATGGACAGTGCACCAACAGTGATGCTTTTGGCGACAACTCCTGCGGCAGCCTGCAAACTGACCTGACCCTCCAGCCGGGTGAAAGCCGCGAATTGCTTGTGATGCTGGGCATTGGCGAAGCCCGCACAGTCGGTAAAAGCACCCTGCAGGAGTTTGGCTCCCTGGCGCGTGCCGAAACGGAGCTTCAAAAGCTGAAAGAGCACTGGCATGCCATGCTGGGCAGCCTGGTAGTCGAAACTCCCGACCAGGATCTGAACCATACCATCAACGTCTGGGGCCTTTACAACTGTCTGATCACTTTCGCCTGGTCACGCGCGGCCAGCCTGGTCTACAATGGCGAGCGCGATGGCCTGGGTTTTCGTGACTCGGTCCAGGATCTGCTGGGAGTGACGGCCGCCATCCCGGAACAGGCCCGCCAGCGCCTCGAATTGCTGCTCACCGGGCAGGTATCCAACGGCGGAGCCATCCCGATCATCAAGCCTTTCGATCACCATCCCGGCCGGGAAACAGCCCCCGCTCCCGAAGAATTTCGTTCGGATGACTGCCTGTGGTTCTTCAACGCCGTTCCTGCCTATGTCAACGAGACCGGTGATGTGAGTTTCTATTACAAGCTTCTGCCTTATGCCGACCAGGGGGAAGCCACCGTCTTTGGGCACCTGCGCCGGGCTCTGGAGTTCAACCTGGAACGCACCGGCGTGCACGGCCTGCCCTGCGGCCTGGCCGCCGACTGGAACGACTGCCTGCGCCTTGGTTACTTCGGCGAGAGCCTCTTCGTCGCATTCCAGCTGCGCATGGGCCTGACCGTCTATGCCGAAATTGCAGAACGGCTGGACAAGCATGGCGAAGCCGCCTGGGCTGTGGAACATCGCAAAAGGCTCGATGCCAGCATCCAGGCCTGCGCCTGGGACGGGGACTGGTTCATCTGGGCCATCGGCGAGGATGGAACCGTCTACGGCACCCATGAATACGAAGAAGGCCAGGTCTACCTGAATACCCAGCTTTGGGCGGTTATCAGTGGAGCCTCCACTCCAGAAGAAGCCACCCGCTGCATGCAAACCGTCCACGAGCGGCTTGCCACCCCTTACGGGCTGATGCTTTCGGCTCCGCCTTTTGTCAAAACGAAGGTGGATGTCATGCGTGCGGTCGTCTTTATTCCAGGCATCAAGGAAAACGCCGGTATTTTCAACCATACCCAGGGCTGGGGGGTCATGGCCGAATGTATGCTCGGCGATGGTGACCTGGCCTACGAGTATTACCGGGCCTCCATGCCGGCTGCCTATAACGACCGGGCTGAACTGCGCCAGAGTGAGCCCTACGTGCAGGGCCAGACCACTTACTCGATCTATTCCCCGCGCGCCGGTAACACCCGCACCTCCTGGCTCACCGGCGCAGCCGCCTGGGCCTATTTCAGTGCCACCCAATACGTGTTGGGGCTGCGTCCCGAGCTGGATGGCCTGCGCATCGATCCGTGCATTCCTCACACCTGGCCGGGCTTTAAGGCCACCCGCCGCTTCCGCGGCAAAACCATCGAAATCGAGGTCAAAAATCCGGAGGGCGTGTGCTACGGGGTCAAATCTCTCACATTGAACGGCCAACCTTTACGTGGCAAACTCGTCCCGGCCGACCGGTTGGAAGAGAACAATGTCGTCGAAGTAGTGATGGGCGTCCCCGGTTCCTCAACCCTCCCACAGACGCATTAGCAGTTTTTTTCACCACCAGGACGCAAAGAACGCGAAGAAAACCTGTTTTATTTTCTTCGCGCTCGCCTGCCCCCAGCTGTGGGGATCGGTGCTTTGCTGTGAGAATTGACAATCATGAATAAGA
Source organism: Anaerolineales bacterium (assembly GCA_017882145.1). Classification (GTDB taxonomy): domain Bacteria; phylum Chloroflexota; class Anaerolineae; order Anaerolineales; family Villigracilaceae; genus UBA877. Next base: position 6,589 of record JADGQB010000081.1, on the reverse strand, counting down.
GCGAAACCTATCGCCAAAAGCTGGCAGCCATCCAGGATTGGGAGCCCTATCTCCTGCAGGAATCCGGGCTTCCAGGGCCGCGCGGCAACCTGGAACTCGCCCAGGTGGTGGCTGACCTTGGCGATCGCGGCCTCTTCGAACGCTTCCTGGCCTATACTCCCGAGCTTGCCCCGGTCAACGATCCGCACGAGTTCCTGGCATTTTGCGGCGTGGTCGGGCTGGGCCGGCTGCTGGCCGAAGGTGACGAACAGCTCCTCGAACAAATTCGCCCGTATGCCCGTGACCCGCGCTGGCGCATGCGCGAAGGTGTGGCCATGGCGCTCCAGCGCCTGGGCCGCACGGACATGCCGCGCCTGCTGGCCGCCATGGAAGGCTGGATGGAAACCTGGCTGGAAGGCTCGAGCAGCGCCAATTGGCTCGAAAAACGTGCGGTGGCGGCCGCCCTGGCTGAACCGGTTTTGCTGCACAACCCGCAGGATGCCCGGCATGCCCTGCGGATTTTGGACCGCATCACATCCTCCATGCAAAACTCCGCCGAAGCCAAAACCGAAGAGTTCAAGGTCCTGCAGCAGGGCTTGGGCTACTGCTGGAGCGTGGTCGTCGTCGCCGCTCCTGAACCCGGCCAACGCCTGATGGAAAAGTGGCTGGCCTGCCCGGATCCTGCCATCCGGCGCCTCATGCAGGAAAATCTCAAAAAGAACCGCCTCGTCCGCATGGATCCCGCCTGGGTCGAAAAATGGCGAAAGAAATAAATAGATCATTTCCTTCGTGTACCGCCTGCCCCCAGGCTATGGGGGTTGTGTTTAGATCTTTTCTTTCTAATCCGGAGTCTCCATGCCCCTCTTTGATGTGATCGCCTTCGATGCCGATGATACCCTCTGGCACAACGAACGCCTGTACGACCAGACCCAGGCCGGATTGGGATCCCTGCTGGCCGGCTATGGGATCCGCGCTTCCGACCTTGCCGGGCACCTGTACCTGACCGAAAGCCATAACATTGCCCTGTTTGGCTACGGCATTAAATCCTTCACGCTCTCCATGATCGAAGCCGCCGTCGATCTAACCGCCGGAAAAATCAGCTCCCGGGAGGTGCTCGCCATCATCGACCTGGCCAGGGCCCAGCTGAACGCCCCGGTTGAGCTGCTCGAGCATGTCCTGGAGGCCGTTCCCCAACTGGCCGCCCGCTATCACCTGATCGTCATCACCAAGGGCGACCTGCAGGACCAGGAGACCAAGATCGCCCGCTCCGGGCTGGCCGAATTCTTCCGGGATATCGAGGTCGTCAGCGATAAAACCCCGCAAAGCTACGCCACCCTGTTCAAAAACCATGCTTTCTCCCCGCAGCGCCTGCTGATGGTCGGCGATTCGCTCAGGTCCGACATCCTGCCGGTCTTGCAGTTGGGCGCGCATGCGGTTTATATCCCCTATGCCACCACCTGGCAGCACGAGGCCGCCCAGCCGCCTGCCCCCGCTACGCCGCGCTTTTACCAGCTCGAGCACCTCGGCCAGCTGCCGGATCTGCTGGAACGGCTCGAATCCCAAATAAAAAAATAGCGGATGGGGGTTACCCATCCGCTAAAAACATATACGATTAAACAGAGGAAAGAAATTGGTAAGGCCCGCACTAAGTTGTGGGCGACGTCCTGCCCGGACTAAAACCTGCTGTCCTGGGCCAGGTTCAGCTTACCCTGGCTTCCCTCCTATAGGGTGTGTTACCGGTTCTTCTATCTGGGCCTCCTTTCTGGACCTTATGGTCTCTTATGAACATCATACAACGAAATTGTTCAGAATACATTAAAAATTGCCACCAATTTTGTAATTGCTTGTCCAGACAGTTGGGTAACCTTTTTTAGTGACGATCTATTGCGACACTTTTTCCTCTATACTTTGCGGGCAATACGTTCCATGGAAAAGACACTCGCTGCGCGTGCAGCGCCATTCTTTGCGCAGGCTTTCAAGCTGATCGCTGGTATCCTTGCTCCTTTTAGCCGGCCAGGTTTCGAATCCCATCCACTTTTTCGCCAGATCGAGCACCTGCTCATCCTGCCCGTCCCGCTTGCCGCCCTGGTTTTCCAGGTGGCTGCGCAAGGCCCACAGCGTGCTGTAACAGCCCATGCTCAACATATCGATCGCGTTCTCTTTGCGATATCCCAGGCGCTCGGTGAACGCCAGCGTTGATAACGGCATCCTTTCAGGATAGATTTTGATCTCCTCCACGTTCAGCGGCAGGCTGTCCCTCAGCACACCGTTCGCCCAGTTCTCCATCCTGGTCAGGATATCCATACTGTTATCGCCCAGGTAGCCCCGCAGGCCTTGATCGCTGGCGATTTTCCTGACCGTCTCTTCCAACATTTTGTGCTGTTGCTCATCCAACCGCCCGGCCGCCGCTTTCTGCTTCAGCCGCTTTTCTTTCAGCGCTTGCATGCCTTGCAGCGGGTTCACTCCTTTGGCAATTGCTTGTCGAGCGAACCGGTGGGTAAGAGCTACGCTTCGGGTGCGTTATACCCTGCGGGTACGATGTTCGTTCTTAAGGTACGCTGAGGGACGAACGGCCGTTTCCCCGCGCAATTGGATTCAGACTGGGTACTTATTCGCAGCCGCCTGCCGCCTGCCACCCCGGACTGTCCGTCCACCTGTACCTGCGGTACCCTGGACTGTCCGTCCAGGACAGGCTGGCGCAGGCAGGACAGGCTGGAGATTCGTTTCAGGTTTGACATTGGCATTGTTTTACAAAGTGATCACGACACTGCCCTTTTTGTGCCCGGCTTCGACATAGCGGTGAGCCTCGGCAATCTGTTCCAGGGGGTAGCGCCGGTCGATGATCGCTCTGATCTTCCCGGTTTCAACCAGCTCTTTGAGATAATCCAAGTCTGCAGTAATCTCGCGGGCGCTCCGGGTGATGCAATGTCTTTGGCCGAACCGATTCACGGATGGTTACAAAATCATTGAGGTTGCGTCCGTGAAAATCAGCCGAATCCGCCTCATCCGCGTTCCATTGAACTTTGTTATACTGGGAAGGATGAGCGAAAAAACCACCCTCCTGCTGGCAGATGACGATCCGGCCGTCACCGACAGCCTGGCCCCCTTCCTGGAACGGGCCGGGTTCCATGTACTGGTTGTTGCAGACGGCGCCAGTGCGCTGGAAAAAGTGGCCGTGTTGCGCCCCGATCTGCTGCTGCTGGATGTGCTCATGCCGGGCCTGGATGGGCGGGAAGTCCTGCGCCGGCTGCGCGCCCGACGGGACTGGACGCCCACGATCCTGCTGACCCGGGTGGGCGAGTCGTCTGAGCGCGCCCTGGCCCTCGAAGAAGGCGCCGACGATTATCTCAACAAGCCCTTCGACCCGCACGAACTGTTGGCGCGCATCCACACCGTCCTGAGGCGCGCCCGCCCGGGCGAAAGATCTTTGTCATCCGCCTGGAAGCTGGCCTGTGACGGTCTCAGCCTCGACCGGCGCGCCCGCCGGGCTACCCTGGAGGATGAAACGCTGAACCTGACCCCCAAGGCCCTGGCCGTGCTCGAGTACCTGATGACCCATCCGGATGAATGTGTCAGCCGCGAGCGCCTGCTGGAAATGGTCTGGGGCTGGGAATATCCGGCCGGGACGCGTACCGTCGATACGCGCGTGGCCGAGCTGCGCCGGGCCCTGGGCGACGACCCCGAAAAGCCGCATTTTATCGAGACCCTGCCCGGCGAGGGCTACCGCTTTGCCGGGCAAGTGCGCCCATTGGAATGATACCGGACTGATCCATGAAACGCATCCTGGCTGGCCTGGCTCCATTACTCCTGGGATCGATCGCCTCGGTTTTAGTAACTGTTTTGGTCAAGCCGGAGCTGGTCTTCGCCTTCCGGGTTGGGCTGGGGATGCTGCTCTTTTTAACCGGCGCGTTGGTTACGGTGGCAGTTTTCCTGGCAGAGTGGGCGCACAGCCGGGGACATACGCACGCCTTCCGGCAGGCGCAGGAGAACCGGCGCAGTTTCATCCGCCGCCTGGATCACGAGTTGAAAAATCCGCTGACCGGCCTGCGGGCCGCGCTGGCCAACTTGAGCGAATCGGCCTCGCCGGAAGACCGTGAGCAAGCCGCGCTCAACGCCCGCCGCGACGTGGAACGCCTGCAGCGTTTGTTGGCCGATCTGCGAAAACTGTCGGACCTGGATGAAATACCGCTGGAAACCCTGCCGGTCCAGGTTTCCGAACTGCTGGAAGAGATCGTCGAGGCGGCCGGCGGCCTGCCTGTCTATCATGGGCGTAGCCTCAGCCTGCTGATCGCCAACGTTCCGCCCCTGCCGCCCGTTGTAGGCGACCGGGATCTGCTCGGGCTGGCCTTTTACAACCTGATCGACAACGCGCTCAAGTTCAGCGGGCCGGGGAATGCGGTCCAGGTGCGGGCGCGCGAGGATGGGCGCAGCGTGGTGGTAGAAGTGGCCGATGGCGGCCCGGGCCTCCCGGCGGAAGACCTGCCGCATATTTTCGAAGAATTGTACCGGGGCACGAATGCGCGCGGCATCCCGGGCAGCGGCCTGGGGCTGGCGCTGGCCGCCCGGATCGTCAATCTGCATGCAGGCAGCCTGAAAGTTAGCTCCCGCCAGGGCGAGCGCCAGGGGACTGTCTTCAGCATGATTCTGCCGGCCGGGCGCAACCCCTGAGTTTTTCCATAGGTTGTGTTACAAAATTGTAACCGGGCGGTAGCCGGCCGGTAACATCCCCCTGATATAACCAGGCTGTGAGTGATCGAGAGGTTCTTCTCAATAAATTGGGGTCCTGCCCTGATCATTGAAAAGAACCATTCCTGAAGCCAATCCTGTTTGGAGGAACTGATGGTTAAGAAAATCCCCTGGTTATTTTTGATGCTGGCAATTGCGCTCTCCGGCTGCGGAACACTGAACGTGACGGTGGAACGTGGATCCCTGCAAAGTACCCCCACTTTGGGTCCCACCCCCACCCCGCCCGCTCTGACCGGGCCAGGCCCGACTTTCACTCCCCCTGCTCTGACGGAGCCAGGTTCCACTTCCACCCCGCCCGACCCGATCCTGAGCCTGACCAGCAGCCCGCAGGACATCCAGCAAAAAATGCAGCACAGCGCCTTGTACTGGAAAACGATCTGGATGGATGGAACCTTTACAGATCTGACGGTTAGCGGCAATGACAGCGCCCACGAGCAGCTCTGGATCGACCAGGCCAGGGCCCGTTTCCGCTTTTTAAGGGGACCGGTGAATGGGGCTGCCCAAACGTTGATCGTTTCGGATGGGAGCTCGAAGTTGAGCATGGATATCGGCAGCGGCGCAACTCAGAAGTCGCCCATGCCGCAGGGGATCGCCGGTCAATTCGTGCCCCCGGCGGACTCCAGCGTGGTCTACCTGCCCAATCCGCTTGGTGAGCAGATTTCGGCACGCGCCACGAACCTGGTCTTTTCATCCAACCTGGCCAACAGTCCCACGGCCGGAATAAAGTTGGTTGGCATGGAAATGGTCGCCGGGCGCCAGACACTGATCGTTGATTTTGCCGCCATGGGCATGCGCAATTGGGTGGATATCCTGACCGGGGTCATATTGAAACAGCAGACTTTTGGGGAAGGCGGCGGATCGATGGTGGGGGAATACGTTGTCACCCGGGTGGAGTACGATATTCCGGCCCTGCCGGATGAATTATTCAGCGTGGATCCTGCCTGGCGGCCGGTTTTCAGCGATGTCATGGGTGTTCCCCCGGGTTCCGTCACACCGGTGCCTGCGGCCGATCATTCGAAAATATATAAAGTTGTTACGCGTCCCAATCCATCCGGCGGAACATTAACAGGCATTACTATACTTCTTCGAAACAGGTTTGAGGCAGCAATTTATCGACAGCGTAACAAAAGTTCACTATATGGCGCTCCAAATGGGGGCGCCCGGATCGAATATACCGTGAAATAATGCCGGCCCGCCAACAGTCGAGTCTAAAGGAGCCACATATGGTTAAGAAACTCTGCCTGTTATTTTTGATGCTGACGCTGGCCCTGTCTGCCTGCGGGACGCTGAATGTGACGGTGGAAAATACCCCCACGCCGGTTCCCGCCGGGCAGAATGCCATCCCAACCATTGCCGTCCCAACGGATACGGTCCCGGCCGGCCTCCAGCCAGGCTCGACCCAGCCCCTGGCAGACCAGCCATTGAGCATGGACAGCAGCTCGGATGCCATCCGCCAGAAGATGCTGCGCAGCGCGCTCAACTGGAAAACCATCTGGCTGGATGGAGTGGTATATGAAAGCATGGACTCGAACGGAGCCCCCCAGGCAGGTGTCCACCAGCAGTTCTGGATCGACCAACTCACCGCCCGCTTCCGCTTTTTGAGCGGGCCGGAGGATGGGGCGGCCAACCGCTTCAAAGTGTCGGATGGGGTTTCCATCCTGGATATGGATCTCAGCACCGGCGCCACCCAGATGATTGAAATGCCCCAGGGCATCGCCGGGCAATTCGTCTCCCAACCGGGCGGCGGGATCGCCTCGCCTAACCCGCTATGGGGACAGATCGGCGAGGCGCTGGCAGAAATGGCCTTTACGTCAGATTTTGCCCAGAATGACGGCACCTATAAACCGGTCGCCATCGAAATGGT
>JADGQB010000080.1 GCA_017882145.1 Anaerolineales bacterium | reverse complement strand
GCAGCTTGCAATGCAATCATCGACCCCTTTCAAGTGCTTTTTCATGCGCGAACTGATCTGGGTGATTATCCGGCGTCCGCCCAGCATGAGCATCTGGTAGGTATCAGCTTCCTGGCTGCTCAGGAAGACCTCGAAGGCTTGTTTGCCGTGACGCAGCACCTGCAGGCCGTTCCGGTTCAACTGCAGCATCTTGGCTTTTACTTCCTCGCCATTGACGGTGCAGTGGTCTCCGGAGATGTTTACTTTATAAATGCGATCTTCAATTGTGACAGTGTAGAGAGACATGCCTATTCTCCTCTCGGGAATGCCCTCACCCTATCCCTCTACCCTTACGGGCACACATCCCGAAGGGAGAGGGGAACCCCCTTCCCTCTCGGGGGAAGGGTAGGGGATGAAGGAACTTTATTTATTCATCTGTTCTTTCCAGCCGATCAACTGCCAGGCACTTCCCCGGCTGGTCTCAGGAATACCATTTGCACCACGCTGCTGGTGGGCGAATAATGCCGCAGCCCAGGCCAGGTCGCGTTCCAACTCGGGCTCGGTGGTTTGGGGCACCGGCTCGAAGGTCTCCAAATAGGTGGTTGTCACATCCCCGCTCATGAACTTTGGGCTTTCGATGATCTGCAGCACGAAGTCAATATCCGTGCTGAGACCGCCGATTTGGTATTCGTGCAAAGCACGCCGCAGCCGTTGGATGGCGACTGCGCGGTTCTCACCCCAGACGATCACTTTGGCCAGCAGGGAGTCATATTCCGTGCCCACGTTCATGCCCTGGTAGAGTGCCGAGTCGACCCGGACCCCGGGTCCGCCCGGCTCTTTCAGGTACAGCACCTGCCCGGTGGATGGTAGGAAGCCCGTTTGGCTGTCTTCTGCCAGGATGCGGGCTTCAATGGCTGCACCGCGCGGCGTGATCCCATCCTGGAAATTGCGCATCGGTTCGCCCATTGCGATTAGCAGCTGTTCTTTGACGATATCCACGCCAGTCACCATTTCCGTTACGGGGTGCTCCACCTGGATGCGTGGATTGACTTCGATGAAATAGAAGCGTTTCTTTTTATCCAGCAGGAACTCGACCGTCCCCAGGCTGCGATATTTAAGGGCTTTGCCCAACCTGAGAGCGGCTTGTTGCACCTGCGACCGTAGTTCGGCCGATAAACCATTGGCGGGTGCTTCCTCGATCAACTTCTGGCGCCGGCGTTGGATTGAGCATTCGCGTTCGCCCAGGCAAACCACATTCCCTTCGCCGTCGCCCAGGATCTGCACTTCGATATGGCGTGCCTGCTGGACCAGCGATTCCAGGAAAACGGTATCATCGTTGAAGGCGGCCTTGGCTTCCCGGCGGGCGGCTTCGATCATGCCGGGCAGTTCAGCCTGTGAGCGTGCCAGGCGGATGCCGCGTCCTCCTCCCCCCGCGGCCGCCTTGACCAGCACCGGGTACTGGACTTTTTCGGCCATGTGGAGCGGTAGTTCCGCGGGCAGCGGTTCATCCGTCCCGGCAATGACCGGCAGCCCAGCCTTGCGTGAGAACCGGCGGGCGGCTAATTTGTCGCCCATCATGGCGACCGTTTCCGGGCGCGGACCGATGAAAATCAGCCCTTTCTCTTCCACCTGGCGTGCAAACTCGGCGTTCTCAGCCAGGAAACCATATCCAGGATGGATGGCGGTTGCGCCGCTCTTTTGGGCTGCTTCCAGGATGACCTGGATATCCAGGTACTTTTGTTTTTCGCCGATCGCGATGGCTTCATCCGCGTAGCGCACGTGCAGAGCGGATTCGTCCACGTCGGTGAAAACCGCTACGGATGGCAGACCCATTTCCCTGCAGGCGCGCAGGATCCGGACAGCGATTTCCCCCCGGTTGGCAACCAATACTTTCATCATTTTCATTTGTCACCTTTTGTAGGACAAATTGGCAAATTGTCCTACAGGGGAATATTCCCGTGCTTGCGGGAAGGTGTGTTCTGGCGCTTATCGCGCAAAACTTCCAGCGCGCGGATGATGACGGTCCGGCTCTCGGATGGGTCGATCACATCGTCCAGGTAGCCTCGGCTGGCGGCGATCAAAGGGGTGGCAAACTCCGCCCGGTAATTTTTGATCAGCCGGTCGCGTTCAGCGGCCGGGTCTTGCGCCGCGGCAATATCTTTCGAAAAGACGATACTGACCGCCCCTTCCGGGCCCATGACTGCGATCTCGGCGTTGGCCCAGGCCAGGTTGTAGTCTCCGCCCAGGTGCTTGGAGCCCATAACAATGTAAGCGCCGCCATAGGCTTTGCGCAGGATCAGTGTCACCTTGGCTACGGTTGCTTCCGAATAGGCATACGCCAGCTTCGCACCATGCCGGATCACGCCACCGTACTCCTGGTCAGTGCCGGGCAGGAATCCTGGAGTATCCACCAACGTCACCAGCGGGATGTGGAAGGCGTCACAGAAGCGGATGAAGCGCGCCCCCTTATCTGAAGAGTTGATATCCAATACCCCCGCCAGGTGGAATGGCTGGTTGGCAACCACCCCGACAGGATAACCATCCATGCGGGCGAAACCGATCACCAGGTTGGCAGCGTAATCGCCCTGGACTTCCAGGAACTCCCCGTCATCCACCAGCGCTTCGATCACGCTGCGGACGTCGTAGGGCTGCTGCGGGTCAGCCGGAACGATCTGTGACAGTTCCGGGAGAGAACGTTGTATGTCGTCGCTGGGGGCCTGGTACGGAGGCGGAGTCAGGTTGTTCTGCGGCAGGAAGGAAAGCAGCCAGCGTACATTTGAGAGCAGGGTTTCCTCATCCGGGGCAGTGAAATGGGCCACCCCGCTCAGCTCACGGTGGATGGCGGCCCCGCCTAACTGGTCGAAACTGACCTCCTGATGCGTGACGGCCTTGACCACTTCCGGCCCGGTGATGAACATATGCGCGGTTTTCTCGACCATGAAGATAAAATCGGTGATCGCCGGTGAATAGACTGCACCCCCGGCGCAGGGTCCCAGGATCACCGAGATCTGCGGTACCACACCCGAACATTGGACATTGCGGTAGAAGATCTGCCCATAGCCAGCCAGGGATTCCACGCCTTCCTGGATGCGCGCCCCGCCCGAATCGTTCAGGCCAATCACAGGTGCACCGTTCTGACGGGCCAGATCCAAAAGGGCTGCGATTTTCAGTCCATGGGCCTCACCCACTGACCCGCCCATGATGGTGAAATCCTGGGCAAAGACGTAGACCAATTTTCCTTCCACCTTGCCCCAGCCGGTTACCACGCCGTCGGTAAAAGGGTGGCTTTTTTCCATCCCGAGACCGCTGGCGCGGTGGGTAACGAACATGCCGGTTTCCTGGAATGAACCCGGGTCAAGCAGCTGCTCGATCCGTTCGCGGGCAGTCTGTTTGTTCTTGGAATGCTGGGCGGCAATACGTGCTTCGCCGCCTGCCAGGATGGCTTCCGCCCGGATTTTTTCCAATGGGTTGGACATTTTTTCCATACGGTTCTATTCGCCTCAATAAAGATCTTTTTCTTGGTAGGAGCTGAAAAACGCAACATGAACCTACCAGCTGTAAACTGTACAGCTGTTCAACATTTGGTAATTCGCACTAAACAACGATCAGGGTTTCTCGATGTGCGCTTTTACATAATCTTGATCTAAAAGGACATCTTGTCTATACATATCTATTGGTAGCTCTTGAGGTAAAACACTGGAGGCGAAACGTGGTTACGGCTGTGAATTATTTCACGAAGGCCCACGCAGACGGCAGTACCAGCGCGGCAGCAGCCAGTTTGATGGCATCCCCTGCCAGGAAAGGCAGCAGGCCGGCCATGAGCGCATGCGGTATCCCGAGATAGACACTCAGCCAGGCGACCCCGAACAGGTAAATGACGATCTCACCCGCCAGGAAAGCCAGCAGAGCGCTGGGAACACGCCGGTCCAGGCCGCGCGCCGCCAGCAGTCCGACCAGGTACGCCGCCAGGATAAAGCCGACCAGGTAACCGCCGGTCGGTCCGGCAAGAATTGCCAACCCGCTGGCGCCGCCTGCGAAAAATGGCAGGCCGGCCAGCCCAAGTAGCAAATAAAGTGCCAGGCTGGCCGCTCCACGCTTCGATCCGAGCGCAGCCCCCACCACTAATACTGCAAAGGTCTGTCCTGTGATCGGGACTGGGGTGAAGGGCAGCGGAATTCTGACCTGGGCCATGCCGGCCACGAGCAGGCTGCCGGTGGCAATCAAAAGGATATCCCGCACACGCGGGTCGATGCGCGGCAGGCTACGGGTAAGCAGGGTGGGAGCGAGGTTCGTATCCATTCTTTATTCTCCTGGTGACGGCAGTTTCGTCCTTGGGGCGAAAGTTTGTCCCTGTGACGGTAGTGTCATCCTTGAGGCATATAACCCTGTTCTACGCGGATTAGTTACGGGCGATAATCGGTAAGGGACGGGTATAATAAAACGAATTTTACAGGATTGGCCAGGAAAACTCATGATTTTGAAGACACGCACACAGGAATTTTGGAATGGAGTGAGGGATGAAGCTCCAATTTTATTGGGAGTCGTCCCGTTCGGCCTGGTTTTTGGGGCGCTTGCCATCAGCGCGCACCTGTCTACTCTGGCTGCCCAGGCCATGTCATCGATCATTTTTGCGGGCGCCTCCCAGATCATCGCCGCCCAATTGGTTGGCACGGGCACGTCGGGACTGGTAATCTTGATGGTTGTTTTTGTTGTCAATCTTCGGCATGCCCTGTATAGCGCCTCCGTGGCGCCGCATGTGAAAGATCTGAAAACCGGCTGGAAGCTGTTGCTGGCTTACCTGCTGACCGATGAAGCCTATGCAGTTTCCATTATGCACTATGACCGGGATGGGGATCCACGAAATCGGCATTGGTATTTCTTTGGCGCCGGGCTGACCTTGTGGAGCTCCTGGCAGGTCAGCACCGCCATCGGCATCTTCATCGGCGCGCAGATCCCGGCCAGTTGGCCGCTTGATTTCGTCCTGCCGCTGACCTTCATCGCCCTGGTTGTCCCGGCCATCAAGGACCGGGCCGGGCTGGCTGCCGCGTTGGTCGCCGGGCTGATTGGATTGCTGGCGGTGAACTTCCCTTACAAGACAGGCCTCCTGGCGGCGGCCTTGATCGGGATTGTTACGGGATTGGTCATCGAAGGGCGGCAGAAATGAACATATGGCTGATTATGATCATCGCCGGTCTGGCGACGTTTGCCACCCGGCTCTCATTTATCCTGCTACTCGACCGCATCCGGGTGCCGGATTGGTTCCGGCGCGGACTGTGTTACGTGCCGGTAGCGGTGCTCTCGGCCATCATCCTGCCGGAGTTGACCAGCCCGACTGGCAGCCTGTTCCTCTCCTGGCGCAACCCTCAGCTGTTGGCTGGCATGGTCGCCATCCTGGTCGCCTGGCGGACGAAGAACGTGCTCCTGACAATTGCGGTTGGGATGGCGGCGCTATTGGCCATTAAGCTGGTTTTGGGATATTTCTGATTCGAAAAAGCAAGGATTTTATATCTTTTCAAGTTGTAGGATGTAGTTCCTCAAGATCAAGAGTGGAATGGTTGCATCCTTACCGAGAGGTACTCTCCTATTTCCACGACCAAAAAGCGAGGTCCCCATCCGCAATTTTTTGAAAATGACTGCCATCCGCGCCAACGGTGTAGATGGCATTTCCTCCGCCCGCGTCGACGCCTGAGAGCACCAGTTCCCGGCTGTCGGGGGACCAGATCGTGTCCGAACGCTGATATTGGGAGTAAAAGGGAATGATTTGCAGGAACGAATCCGTGGGCGTGAAGGACGCGGCCTTTTTTGAGGTTCCGCTGATCCGGTCATAAACCCAAACGTCAAGAATTACGGGTGCCCTGGTTTGGGCCACCATCCGGGCCGCTGCAGCGGAAGGTCCCCCGCTTCCCAGGATAAAATAGGCGATCTTCTGACCATCAGGAGACCAGAAAAACGCAACCACAACCCCCTGGGCAACTTCATTGTGGAGATCTGGGTGAGTGCTGTCCAGCACGACCAGATGGAACGCTGAAGCGGATCCCGCCGGGTCAAAGACGGCATAAGCCAGATAGGTGCCTTTGGGCGACCAGGCGAAAGTCACCGATCCACTTAGGCTGGCCAGCACCTGTTTAACTTTTCCATCCTGACCCGCCAGGATCAGCTCATTCTCGCCTGCCGCGTTTTGAGCAGCCAGGGCAACCCCGTCACCGGCCGGCGACCAATCTGGGGCCTCGAAAAGGCCCGGCTTTAGGGCCAGGTCCTGGCTGGGGTTCGAGCCATCTACCCCGATGAAGGCCAAACGCGCATTTGGGTTGTCAGAACTGGCTCCACCGATATGGACGATCATGGTGCGGTTATCGGGGGACCAATCCCAATAATATGGCTGCCCGCTGCCGATCTTTTTGCTTTCGCCGCCCGCGGCGGCAACCAGGTACTGGCCCAGCGCGCCGGTCGCCGCGTCACTTCCCAGGAAGGCGATGGTCCGGCTGTCTGGAGACCAGGACAGGTAAAAAGGCTGGAAATCCTGGCTGGTGAAATTGGTCACAGGCTTTTTGCCGTCTGACAATGCCGAGAGCAGGCTGACCTCCGGCCCGGACTGGCTTGAACTCGTGCGAACAAAGGCCAGATGCTGCCCGTCAGGTGCCCAGGTCAGGTACTGGTAATTGCGCTCCACCTGCCCGGCAGACGGGTTTAGGGCGGCATCCTGGGTAATGGCATGTAGTTGTTTCCCATTCCGGTCTGCTGTGTAAATATTACCGCCTTTCCCGACAAAGGCGATGAGCCCCAAAGGCGCTTCGGGGGTTGGTACACGGGATGGCTGGGATGCGGAAAAGGGAATGGCAAACGAACAAGCAAGGGAGACGGCTAATAAGGCCAACGCTGCCGTGAAAACCTGGTTCCTTTTTGCACCCCTTGGCTGATGTCTGGATATCATAATCTATCCTCGATTCTGGCACGATTATGGTAAAGGAGAACGTTCTAAATTTTGATACAAATTGTCCGATTTTTTATGGGTATTCTACCCATTTTTGCGAAATAATGCAAAAGTTGACAACTCCATTTGATTCGGAATAACATGTTTCCACCCGAATTCCAGTAAAATCAACCTGCTATGACCTCCTACCGTTACCCTGGCGAACAAATCATCCTGGCGTTGACCTTGTTCCTGGTCCTCGCTGTGATTGCCGTTACCGCTGTAGCTACTTTGTGCGGCAGCGCGTTATTTGTCATGGTCATGTTGGTTGTCTCTTTTGTACTCAATCGCTCGCACCACAACGAGCTGATCGAAAGCGCTCACCCGGTGACGCCCCAAACTGAACCAGCATTGGCCAACTTGGTCGGGGACTGTGCAGCGCGACTGCAGGCTGGACCTGTTGGAACTTTTGTCGCGCCTGGAAATATCTTGAACGCGTATACCTTTGGGCTCGTTAAACCGCAGATCTTGGTGGTCTACGCCGGAGTGTTTCGCATCATGGACGCAGACGAGCTGCGCTTCATAATTGGCCATGAGTTGGGGCACGTTAGCCTGGGACATACCTGGCTTAATTCGCTGGTGGGCGGGATGGCCGGCATCCCCAGCCCATACCTGGCTGCCGTTGTGTTGTACTTTGCCTTCCGCTGGTGGAACCGCTCCTGCGAATACTCCGCCGACCGGGCCGGCTTGCTGGCCTGTGGAAAACCGGAAAAGGCCGCCTCGGCGCTGATCAAATTGGCCGGCGGCGCCTCCGCGCTGCGTTCAGCTCAGGGCTGGCAGCAGGCGCTGCACCAGATCGAAGCCGAAGACGATCATTTGGAGAATAATCTGCGCGCAATGCTATCCACCCATCCTATGACTGTCCGGCGCCTGGATGCTCTGCGCCGATACGCCGCCTCGCCCGAATACCATCGCCTGCAAGATCAGATCAACCATGTGCATCCGATTTGATCCCGAAATCAAGATTTTCTTAATTCTCTCTGGACTCTTCTCTGTCAATCACAGGCACAGGCGCGCTTCCGCCCGCCACTCGCGGCGCAAAAAACTCCGATAATATCACCATCACCACAATCAACCCCGCGCTCACCCAATACACCCTACCCGGCTCTTGTGTATACAGCACCCCCGCCAGCAGCGGTGCCAGCATGATGGCCAGCGAATTAAAGGTTTCGGCCACCCCATAAGCCAGCCCCATCTGGGCCGAATGGATCAACGGGCGCACCTGTGCGAAAATCAGCGAGCGCGCTGAGCGGTAGCCGCCCAGGATGAAAAAGCCCAACGCGTACCAGGCTAGGCCGGTGCCCTTCCAGAGCAGCACCGAGAAGACTGCCACCGAGGCTTGGGCCAACAGAAAGCCGGTCCTGGCTGCGAACTGTCCCAGCACCAGGGCCAGTGCGGAGTTGCCCAGGTTGCCGATCGAGCCCAGCAGGCCAATACTCTCCAGGGACAGGCTGCGCTCGTTTTGCAGGAAGCGCGGGGTCAGTGGCTGCGGCAGGTACATCACGAACATCGCCACGAAAACGATCCCGAGGAAGCTGACAAAGCGCGTGTTCTTCCACAGCTTTTCCGGCGGGGCCGCCGGGTCATGGATTTCCCGTGACTGGGGATGCAGGAATATGAGGATCACGGTTGAGAGGCTGAAGATGCCGGCGGCTACGAAATAAACACTGCGCAGGCCGCTGCGTTCGCCGATCCATCCGCCGCTGACCGGTCCGAGCATGGCTCCCAGGTTGTAGGCGGCCGATACCAGGGTCATGACCCGCACAGGCGATAGTTTTCCACGCGCGGCGGTGATATAGCTGTTCATCGGTGAGGAAACGAAGCCTGTGAATCCATACAGCAGCATCCCCACCGTGAAGAGCGGTAAAGTCCGGGCTAATGCCATTACACCGGTGGCCAGCACGCCGGCTGCCCAGGCTGCCACCAGCAGGGGTTTGCGCCCGATATGGTCGGAAAGGTATCCAGCTGGGATATGCGTGATCATCATCGCCAGCCCAAACAGGCTGAATATGGATGCAATCGTCATCGTGTTTGCCCCCAGTTGCTGCAAATAGATGGGTTGGAAATAGATGAACATGCCCTCGCCAATCCCCCAGGTGAAGAGGGAGATCGAGAGCAGGATCAGGTCGACGCTCATGCAGACCTGGAAACTATTTGAACGAAATCTGCGGCAGCCTTGAAGACCGTATCGCGCGTCGGTTCTTCGGTCATTACGTGCCCGCCGCCCTCCACCCACATCATTTCCTTTTTGGAGCTGCCCAGCAGATTGTAAATTCGCTGCATGCTGTCTTTTATGACATAATCGTCGTCGCGCGAGTGGATCAATAGGACCGGCACGCTGATTATCGGCAAAGCTGCGTGCATTTCATTGATCAGCAATTTCAATTCTATGGCAGAGCGGACCGGGTTCATCGGGTAAGCCACGTGCTGTCTGTAGGCCGCCTGGTCGAACCAGCCGCTCCCGGGTACTTTGCCCTTGGGCACATAGGGTTTGAACCAGCTCATTACGTGGAAAACCCAGCGTGGCAGGGGCGAAGGTGGAAGGTCGTAGGGCGTTGACATGGCAACCACGCCGTTTATATCAAACCGGGCCGCTGCGGTCAGGGATAGGATTCCGCCCATCGACAGCCCGAGCAGGAAGATCTGATCCGTACAGGCGCGCAGCAGGTCGATACCATCTTCGACCGAAAGCAACCAGTCCTGCCAGCGCGAGCGCACCATATCTTTGGGCCGGGTGGCGTGTCCAGCCAGTCGTATCCCGCACACAGTGTAGCCCTGGCAGTTGAGATATTCACCCAGCCAACGCATTTCCTTTGGCGCACCAGTGAAGCCGTGCGTGACAAGACAGCCAATTCTGGCATTGTCCCCTTTGCCAGGGAAGAAAAAGGGTTCAGCGGACGGGATGATCTGCGGCATGCGAATCTTTTTCTTTGTGTTCACCCAGCACAACATTCCGCACGCCCCTGGTCCAGGCCGGCTGTAACTTTGCGATCTGCCCGTAGACCGGGCAATCCGGGTCATGTGCATCCGGCAAATAACCGGTGGAACGCAGAAATTCCTTGACGATCTCCCCGCCAGTGAAAACGAAGGTTTTCTTGAAGAGCCTGGTCCACTCTTCGAGACTGAGCGGATGATGTGCATCCAGCCAGCCCTGGAAGGATCCGAATTCCGTACGCAGGCCCTGTATCCGCCGGGCGTTTTCGATCACGGACTTGATCTTAAGCCGGTTGCGGATGATCGTGGCATCCGCCAGCAGCCGGGTCACGTCTTGCTCGCCGTACGCTGCCACTTTGTCCACATCAAAACCCTCGAATGCGTTGTGGAAGGCATCCTTGCTCTTCAGCATCAATGACCACGAAAGCCCTGCCTGGTTGATCTCCAGGGCCAGCCGTTCGAGCAGGGCTGCATCCCCTTCGAGCGGGAAGCCATACTCGTGGTCGTGATAAAGCTTGTTAAGTGTATCTTCCGGGTGGTCGTGCAGGTATTCGCAGTAGCTGGTCATGGCGTCACTCTATCAGTTTGGCCCACGAGCCATTCGGGTAGATGTGCTCCGGACCCAGTGGATCCGCTTTCAGTGAAATCTCTTTGCCTTCTTCTATGAATGCCAACGCTTCCTGATCGACCAGCCAGGTGGTCTTGACCTGGTAAGCCGGGTTACCGGGCATATGGACTTCCAGGTCTAACATCACGCGTGCCATCCGGTAGGTGTTGACCGGTTCCTGGCTCGAAGAAACCACTTTTGCCCAGGCCCAAACCGCCCGTTCCTGGCGTGTCCGGTCATCGACCTTGGCAGTTTTTCCTTTGCGCGGCCGGCGTGAACGCAGGAAGAACCACACAAAAAACCCGATTGTTATTAAGGGCAGGGCAATTGCAAGGGTTTCGATCATCGCGGGCCTCTCCACAAATCAGACAAATGCTTATTCTTTTTCGGCAAACAAGCGTTCAAAACCATCATAAGGAGCCAGTGGAATGATTTCAAACGCGATCAATCCTGCTGCGACCAACGGAAGGCTGAATAATATCTGCCGGGCTTCTTCAACACTAGTACATTCTAGCACGAGAACCGCACTGTGCTGCTCGGCGTGGAAATAAATCTCGCGCAGCTTGCCGGATTGCTGCAATTCCCAGACATGCCGGGATTCATCTTTGAGCAGCGGCTGGAAAGTTTCCGCGCTTGCGCCGGGGAGTTCCCTCTCGAGAGCCAGGATTTTCATCTTGAAACCCAATTACGGAATGGCTTGCCCAAATACACCGATTTCGACATAGTACCATAGGTTGCCCTTGTGGGCGAAGAATGCCACCATATTCTGACTGACGCGCGGGTTCAACGTTGCCGCGCTGCAGCACCCATAATGCGGAATCTCCGAATAACCCAGCGGGATTGCCACGTTATTATAAGATACCCCGATCTTCCCATCCTGTTTGAAAAAATAGAACGGCTTGCCGTTCATGGTCTGGAAACCGAAGGCTTCCTGGTACCCCAAACGCTTGTTGAGCAATTTACCGTCCACGCTGATTTGTCCTGTCGCCTGGCTGTCAATCATGTTGCCGATAGCATGGTTGCTGACATGCGCTGTTTCGAGCGCCCAGTGCTTGTCGTACGTCCATAAGCCTCGCAAGGTACTGATCGGGCTGCTGTCTCCGACCGGGATTTTGTAAATACGGGTGCCATTGCGTGTCAGGGTCACGCTTCCGGTGTGGAAAAGACCGCTGGTGTATTCATCCCAGGCAACCAGCCGGTCTGTGCCAAGGGTTGCACATTGTCCAAAGTGGTTGTCCACATTGCAGGAGCGGTCCATGAATGAGATGATCTGCGCACGCTCTTCTGCATGTTTGGCGAGGATGCTTTCCTGTGTGCCTTCGGCGAAATTTAACTGGGTATATTCCGCTTCCGGGCGTTGGGTAAGGGCATGTTCTTCGATGTTTAGTTCCGGAGGAACGGAAACCTGGATCCTGGCAATTGGTGTGCAACCGGTCAAAACCGCGAACAAGCAGACCGCCGGATAGAGCCAGCGATTTATTTTTTTCAATCCATTGTCCTCAACTCCCGCTTCATATCACTCAGGCACTCCGCTCCGTCTGCGGTAATCACGATGTTATCTTCGATGCGCACCCCGTTGCGTCCCGGCAGGTAGATGCCCGGCTCGATGGTGAAGGTCATCCCGGGTTCCAACAACTGCATATTGTCGCCGCGCGCATACGGGTCCTCGTGCGGCTCCATCCCGATGCCGTGCCCGGTGCGGTGTGTGAAATACTTGCCGTACCCGGCTCTTTCAATGACTTTCCGGGCGGCAATATCCACGTTGGCAATTGGGATGCCCGGTTTTGCCGCCGCCCGTCCGGCTGCGTTGGCTTCCTGCACGACCTGGTGGATCTTGCTAAACTCATCTTCCACTTTGCCGATTGCAAAGGTGCGCGTCAGGTCAGAGATGTAGCCGTCCACTGCCGCGCCCCAGTCCACCACCAGCAGATCGCCGGCCTGGAGCTTGCGCTCTGAGGGCACCGCGTGCGGGTTGGCGCTGTTCGGTCCGCTGGAGACGATCGGCGCAAACGGCATATCCGGTTGGGATCCATGCCGGAGCAGTTGGGTCACAAGTTGGTTGGCGATTTCTTTTTCGGTTGCGCCGATTTTGATGGATGGCAGGGTCGCCTTGAGAGCCTCCTGGGCCACCCCGACTGCACTGCGCATAGCATTAATTTCGTCATGATCCTTGCAGACCCGCATGCTTCCGACCACCTGGGTTGCGTCCGGGCATTCGGCTTCGCCTGCGATGGCTTTGACTTTGTTAAATTCCAGGATGCGCATGTGCAGCGGCTCGACACCTATGCGTTTGCCCTTCAATCCCAGCGACTGCCCGGCTTCAAGGAAGACTTTGTCCCATTCGGCCGGGTTCTCCCCGTATGGGAACGCCTTGATCTCGAATGGCAGGTCCCTCAATTTGAGCATTTCCAGTTCCGGCAGGACGATCACCGGTTCGGAATCCGTTGTAAAGAAGGCTACGGTCGGGCGTTCCATTAAGTGGAAATGCAGACCTGTCAGGTAGATCAGGCTCGGACTTGGATTGAGCGCCAGAGTCTCGATGCCGGAATTTCGCAGTGCCGTGGTAAGTTTTGATAAACGCTTGGAAGACATATTTTCTCCTATTAATGGTCGCCCTACAATTTATGCAACCTTTTTACAACAGTTACTTTCAAGAACCAGTCCACCAGGCCTGGGAAAACCATATCGAAAGCCAGGATGGGTCGGAACCACCAGGGCA
>JADGQB010000079.1 GCA_017882145.1 Anaerolineales bacterium | reverse complement strand
TGGAACCTGCGAGATCCTCGAGGGCTTCGATCGACGGCTTATCTCCCGCGTTTATCGATGCCCGGGCCTCCAGAGGGCCGTAGTAGGCGTCCACATAGCCCGGAAACCAACTGTCAATCATTATGGCGAGTCGAACATACTCTTCTGGGACACTCGGTTTGGACAATGCTGCCTCGCTCTTGGTCTGTGCTGCCTGACACTCTTATCAGCGAATTGTATGCCTTTAAGTACCATTTCATTACAGCGGGTGGATGCGATCAAAATTATAGTACACCTGTTATACCCCGACTTTATCCCTATACCAGATCTCTGAGTTTTTCAAAAACTCGGAGATCTATCTTTCACCTGGGGATGAGACTACAGAAGTTGCTATATATCCTATATATCCTATATATTCATCTACATATACATAGTTAATATGTTATATAGGCGATATGGGGTATATAGGCTATATAGGCACTTCCTTGCTTTCTGTATCTTTGTGCAGAAAATAGACTTTTATCCCTTCAATAACCTCCTTACGGAAATCTGAATCAGGACGCTTATATCCCCATTCGTTTAATGTTGTTTTATTTATGGATTCCACCACCTTGGAGTACTTATTAAGAAGTGTTTCTAATGATCGCCACAGAGGTGTTACTTCATCAAGATTTTGCTGGATCCCGGGTTCTCGATGGACTCGGAGATCATCTTCCCAGGGGATGGAACTACAGAAGTTTTGACCACTTGACCAACATGACCAACCTGACCAATATTATTGGTCAATTGGTCATTGGTCCCATTGATCTATTGGTCAGAACCTCCTTCAATTTTCTGCTCTTTGACATATATGTACCTTCGAACTTTCTAACGTTTCAACGCGCTGACGTTCCAACGAGTCTTCGTTTTAGGGATAAATAATATCGCGGCAAAGCACGAGCCTCTGCCGCGCCTTAATTAAACCTAAAACATTTGGTCTGATTCGTCAATGGTTGGGGAATACCAATTATGGCCGATATTATGATCAAATCAGTGATAAGATTACTCCCCTGTCACGAGCGTCCTCGTGGAATCTGGACGGTGACAAACCGCTCAATCGGGTGGTTGGAAAGCGTATTCAATTGAAAATTATGTTGGTCAGGAAATAACATGGAAAACCATTTATTGGTTGAGGTGGACGAAGAATATTCACCCATCGCCCGGCTGATCGAGTTGGGGCAGCAGAAGAAATATGTCACGATTGACGATATCCTGCGCTTCTTCCCGGAAGCAGAAAAGGATATCGAGCAGTTGGAGGAGGCTTTTTCGGCGCTTTTGAGTGCGGGAATTGCTTTCGTTGAAGACGCGCCTGCTGGTGAGCCTCCGGAGAATGAATTAGTGGCCGTGCAGGAAATTGAGGCCGAGCCCGAGGTCGAACTTTTGCCGGACGATTATCTTGCCAACATGGATATCACCGACAGCATCGGTCTCTATCTAAAAGAAGTCAGCCAGGTGCCGCTGTTGACAGCCAAAGAAGAAGTCGAACTTGCCCAGCGCATGGAGAACGGGCGGGCGGCGCGTGAAGAGTTGGCGCGCGGCAAAGTTCTCCCCCGCCGCAGGGTCGAATTGCTTACATCCATCGAAGACGGTTGGTCGGCGCGTGAGCACCTGATCAAAGCCAACTCGCGCCTGGTGATCAGTGTCGCCAAGAAATATATGGGGCGCGGTGTGCCATTTCTTGACCTGATCCAGGAAGGCAATATCGGCCTGATCCGTTCCACCAAGAAATTCGACTACCACCGGGGTAATAAATTCAGTACCTATGCCACCTGGTGGATCCGCCAGGCCGTTACGCGTGCCATTGCCGACCAGGGCCGCACCATCCGTGTCCCGGTTCACATGGGCGATCATATCAACAAGCTCTTCCGCAGCCAGTACCAATTGACTCAGCGCTTGGGCCGTGAACCAACCGTCGAGGAGCTGGCTGAAGCGCTGGAAGTGCCGCCCCAAAAGATCGAGGATATCATACGGATCGCGCGCCGGCCGCTCTCGTTGGAATTGCCAACCGGTGATGAAGAGGAATCGGTGCTTGGTGACTTCATTGAAGATGAGGATGTTACTCCGCCGGATGAGGCCGCGGCCTATAATCTGCTGCGCGAGCAGTTGCGTGAAGTCCTGAGCGGATTGCCGCCGCGCGAAGTCCGCATCCTGCAGCTGCGTTATGGCATGCTGGATGGGCAGGCTTACACATTGGAGGAAGTTGGGCGCAAAGTAGGCGTGACACGCGAGCGCGTCCGCCAGATCGAAGCCCAGGCTTTGAACCGCCTGCGTCACCCGTCCATCCGCCGCAAACTGCACGATTACCTGGGCGAATGAGCGCTTTAGATTCCGGGGGATATTAACTGCCATTCCGGCTCGCACCGAACCGGCCGGGCAAGGGTTAAGGTAGTAGTAACGGCTTCTGCCTTTGATTATCCATAAATAAGCGACTTCACAGTTCTGCGGTCTGTGCAGGGAAGTCGCAACTTTACACTTTACCTACACACTTTATACATAAATTATATTCAAGAGGTGATGCAATTGGAGCGAACCTTGGCTTTTAGAGGTGTAAGAGGCCCAGCGCGAGCAGCCATGGGAGGCGGAAACGGGGCCGTTCTTTTATCCGTGGATGAGATGCGGCAGGCCTTGTTGTGGCTGGATGAACCCATTTGGGCGCTGGATATGCAGGGCAGGACCGGCCTGGTGGTGGGAGGCAGACCCGATCCGGCAAAAGCCGGGCAGGAACTGCTTGGCTATGCTCCGGCCATTACTCCGGAGAGGTTGGGCGATCGCTCTTTTTGCAAGACCTACGGCACGCGCTACGCTTATTACGCTGGTGCAATGGCGAACGGCATTTCTTCTGAAACCCTGGTGATTGCCTTGGGCAGGGCTGGTTATATGGGCTCCTTTGGGGCAGGCGGGGTATCCGCGGCGCGCCTTGAGGCCGCCATCCTGAATATCCAGGCCGCCTTGCCGGTAGGGCCCTATGCCTTCAACCTGCTAAACAGCCCCAACGAACCGGCTCTGGAACAAAATACGGTTGATTTATACCTGAAACATGGCATCCATGTGGTGGAGGTCTCGGCTTATCTGGCCATGACAGCCCCGCTGGTGCAGTACCGGGCGGCAGGTCTTTCGCAGGCTGCCGATGGCAGCGTGGTGATTGGCAACCGGATCATCGGCAAAATCTCCCGGCTGGAGATGGCGCAGCGCTTCCTGGACCCCGCCCCGGCGGATATCCTGGGCAAACTGGTGGCGGAGGGCAGGCTCACTCCCCAACAGGCTGAACTCGCCCAAAAAGTCCCGATGGCCGATGATATCACCGTGGAAGCCGATTCAGGCGGGCACACCGACAACCGTCCGCTGGTCTGCATGCTCCCGGCCTTTATCGCCTTGCGAGACCAGGTACAGGCGGCCCGCCAATATGCCCAGCCGGTACGGGTGGGTGCCGGCGGCGGGATTGGCACGCCGGAGGCCGCCCTGGCCGCTTTCATGCTGGGAGCTGCCTATGTGGTCACAGGCTCGGTCAACCAGGCCTGCGTCGAATCGGGCGCTTCGGAGCATGCCCGAACCCTGCTTTCACAAATGGATATGGCCGATGTAGCCATGGCGCCCGCTGGGGATATGTTCGAGATGGGCGTCAGGGTGCAGGTGCTCAAGCGCGGCACCATGTTCGCCATGCGCGCTCAAAAACTGTATGAGTTCTACACACGCTATAACGCCTGGGAAGAGATCCCGTTGGCGGAGCGTGAGAAACTGGAAAAGACGATATTCAAACGCGATTTCGCTTCAATTTGGGCGGATACGGTCAAATTCTTCAGCGAGCGCGACCCGCGCCAGGTGCAACGCGGCAATACCAATTCGAAGGATAAGATGGCATTGGTCTTCCGCTGGTACCTGGGTCTATCCTCGCGCTGGTCGGCCATGGGTGAAAAGGGCCGTGAAATGGATTACCAGATCTGGACCGGTCCGGCCATGGGCGCCTTCAATCAGTGGGTTAAAGGCAGCTGCCTGGAAGCCCAGCAGAACCGGCACGTGGTGGAGGTGGCTAACCAGATTCTGACCGGCTGCGCCTATTATTCACGGCTGCGCGCTCTCGAGATGCAGGGGGTGGTGTTCCCTCCAGACCTGCGGCGCTATTTTCCAGTACAGCCTCCTCAGTAAAAAGGGGCCGGACTTCCCATCCAGGTTTTTTCCGCTCAGACTTTCAGTCTGGGCTATGCTGTTATAATGGAATCGCCTTACTTTGCAGGCCCTAAAGCCTTGCCTGAAATTAAAGAAATGGAGAATAAAATGAAACACATGAAAAAAATATCCTGGTTCCTTATGGCGTTTGCCCTGATCGCCCTGACAGCCTGTGGCGGTGGGGCAGTTGCGCCTACTGTCGACACCGCTCCGCTGTTTACACAAGTAGCCGGTACTGCGCAAGTTTTGCAGACCCAGGTCGCGCAGGATGCGACCGTCATTGCCGGTAACGCTCTCCAGCCTGCACCCACCCTGGCGGCCACCCCCACACTCCAGCCTACTCCCACCCCCGCGGCGACCGACACACCTCTGGTGGCGCCCACTCCACAGCCAACCAACACGCCTCTGCCTCCACCTGCGACTGCGAATGTGTCCGCACCCGTCACAAACCTTAACACAGCCCCGGGCGCCGGCGGGCTGATCCCCAGCATGAGTGTGACGCTCCTGGCGAACGATCTCTCCGGGTTCGCCATGACGATTTCCGCTGGTACCTCCTTGATCTTCAGGGCTGAGGTGCAAAACACCGGCCAGGTGCCTTTGGAAGTTGTTGCCAATCTGGCTGTGCCGGATGGCTGGGATGTTGACCAGAATGTTTTTAGTGATTGTCCCAAAACTGAAGACTTGAACCACAATGATACTTGCACGATCAGTTGGTATTTCACCCCACAGGGTAGTGGACAAGTTTATTTGAGAGTCTACGTTCGTGGGATTTATACGGATTTTTCGGGCAACAGCGCTCGCATCACCGATTCCCCGGCCTACCTCATCAACGTGAAGTAAAAAGGCCGGTTCAATCAAAAGAGCAGGCCTTGTATTGTTGGATGATTTCGCTGTAAACCAGAAGAGGCACGCATGCCGTGCCTCTTTTTGATTCCAAAACGTTTATCTTCTTAAGGGGAAAAACACTTGCAAGGTTGTTTACCCTTCAACTCGCTTCCGGATCAATTGGGCAGCCTGGATTTCTCTTTGGGAGCCAGCAAATCCTGCCAATGTGAGAATAAACTGACCTCTGCGCTGCCACCATCCGGACCAGGCTCGCCCACCCGGATTTTGTTCGCCTATCTCGATTTTATTCCACGCCAAGTCTGAGTTGCCGGCGTAAGGGATGCCTTGCATGCTGCGCACTTCCACGCTGCGCGTATCCCAGCGCAGACCCACTCCCAGGGCTTTCAGCATCGATTCTTTTGCGCTCCAGATCAGGGTAACTACTTCCGCTCTGTTTTCGGCGGGCGTCGATTCAACCAGGCGGCATTCAGCCGGTGTGAAATAATCCAGGATGAATGTTTCGGTGCGCGCCTCGATCTTCTCCAGATCGGCGCCCATCCGCAGGCCCTCAACTGTCGTCAGTGCACACATTGCCAGATGCCCACTGTGGCTGATGGTCAGGCAGCTTTCCGGTCTGGTTCCATCCGCTAGTTGGATAAAAGGAGCGCCCTCAGAAGTATTCAGGATCTCGATCTGGTCCAATGGGTACTGCTGATAGCCGGGCAGGCTGTGTGCCAGGGATTTGGCGGTCCAGCGTCCAAGCAGCCATTCATCCCGCCGCTTGGGGAACCGGAAGGCTGAGTATTTCCCGAGCTCGGAGCCGGAGAGCGCCCCTTGGGCTTCAGGGACGGTTTGATCAGTATCGACCAGCATCCAGTAAATGGGATTGGACATAAAAAGTGTCATCAGAAAACTGCCCGCAGATTAATGCGGGCAGTTTGATTCTTCCTTAACCGGTCAGGAGTCTTTCATCAACTCCAGTAAGGGTGCCCGCAAGGCTGGCTCCACCTTATCTGACATGGGACTGGTTCGGTATTCCTTCAGTTCCAGGTAGAGCCGGCCATTGGAGTCTACCACACGGGCGTCGAATGACAATTCCCCGCTCGCGGACATGACCGGTCTCACTTCCGCATAGATCGCTGCTCCGTTGATACTCTGCCGGTAGAGAGTCAAACTCTGGATGGAACGCGGCAGGGCCATGGTGCCGGTCTTCCCGATCTCCCAGATGCCCGCAGTCTGGAAACATAACTCCACCAGGGTGGGCGTGCTCAACAGGCTGTGCCCCAAGCTGGTGATGGCGGGCAGTTCCTTGTTCAACTTGCCCAGCACGGTGTCCCCGGAGCGCTGCACCCCTTCCAGCACCTGGAAAGCCGGGCCGTGGAAGTACAGCTTGTAAATTTCTTCGGCCTTGACCGTGTAATGACCATTCCAGTTGGGCGCTTTGGAGTTGGCTTCCCGGATTTCCGTTTCCACCGGTTTAAGATAGACTTTGCCGCTGAAATGCAGGCTGTGTTCATCCCCGCCGGTTTTAAGGGCGCGGCTTGATTCCAGCGTAACATAGACCACCAATCCCGAACTCTCGCGCACAGCGCGGGCGATCCAGGTGACACGCCGGGCATCGTTGTGGTAGAACTTGAAGGCTGTCATGAAGCGGATATCTTCCAGTTTCTCGATCTCGAAACCTTCCTTGCCGGAGGCCAGGACCGAGCCGATATGTTTGGCAGCCACCGAAAAGCCTTCGATGCCCATTACTCCGGGCAAGACGGGTATTCCTCTAAGGGCATGGTCGTATAAGAAGGGTTGGGTTTTCGGGTCAAGGTCGGCTTCCAGAACCAGGCCTTTATTGAGGTTGAACCCGGTAATGTGACTGAGCATGGTATGGATCGGCTGACCGGCGCGCAAGGCGCGGTCGGCTTTTTCCAGATCCATGCCGCTGTTGGGGCAGCATTCTTCGAGCAGCGTTCCAAGCGACCCGGCGATGATGGCTTCCCCGGCGCTGGCTTGCAGTTCACGCAGCACCATTGGGGCAGCCTGTTCGGGGGGGACCATGTCAATTCCAGCCAGCTTCATCAGGGTGGGGATATTGCCACGTGTGGCCATGCCCACGCCGCCCCAGGCGCTCCAGTCGATTGCAACCGCCTTGAGTCCAGGATACTGGTTGCGGACGGCGGAGGCAACCTTGCACATCAGGTCGTTGGCAGCCGCGTAATCGGTCTGCCCGGAATTTCCGAAGCGGCCGGCCACGGAGCTGAAGAATAGCATGCCGCGCGGCAGGAGGCCTTTCGCTTCCATGGCCTTGAACAGGTTGAAGAAACCATCCGCTTTGACCGAGACCACCAGACGGAATTCCTCGATCGGCTTCATCTCCAGCTTGCGGCTGCGCTCCATCCCCGCTGCATGCAGGAAGGCATCGATATGGCCTTCGGCATCCTTGATCTTCTGGATGACCTCATCGATTAATGCCGGATTGGTCACATCACAGGCCAGGTAATGCGCCCTGCCGCCCAACTGTTCGATGATCCCCAGCGTTTGCAGAGTGGTGGCGGAACGTTCGATGCCGAACAAAGCCCCTTCCACCTGGACCGGGGTCGGCTTTTTGCCGTCTTTGGCGAGCCGGGTGATCAATTCGTTCTTCAATCCTTCGCGGTCGTTGGCCAGCCGCAGGATATCCGGGTCGTCTGCGGCGGGCAGGGGCAACCGGTCGAGCAGATAGAAAGTGCCGCGCGTGGCGCGTGCCAGGTCTTCGACGATCGGGCGGATGATCCCGCCGGAACCGCCGGAGATCAGGAATACGCTGCCCTCTTCTAGGACGAAATCCTTTTCTGCAGGCAGGGGTTGTTCAACAGCGGCAATGCCATAGCGCAGATCGTTTTCCCAACCGATTTCGAGCGCGCCCGGGTCTTGCAGAGTCTCTTCGATCAAGCGCGTGCCGATCAAAGCCGCGCTGGTGTTGGTTTCAAAATCTACGACTTTGACGAAAGCCTTCTCACGTTCGCGTGCCAGGGCCTTGGCGAAGCCGCTCGTTGCCCCTCCCAGCGGTGCGGAGGCGCCTTCGGCGGAATATCCATGCAGTCCGCCCATGCGCGTTGCACACACCAGGAAGGTCTCTTCAGGCAGCGCTTTCATAATGGCGCACAGGCTGTACAGGCGTTCTTCCAGGCCGGTTTGCCAGTCCTGGATGTTCATCTCGGCCAGTTTGGGTTCGACTTCCAGCGACGGCAGGAAGTACACACCCGTGATCGGGCCTTCCGCCAGCCAACCGGTCAATTTGGCGAGGATCTCTTGTGTGCCAAGCCGGGCGCTCAAGTGCAGGACATCTACCTGGCGGGCCGTGAGTTTCCGGCCCAGCGCCTCGCCGGTTTCAGGCTTGCTTTCCACGACCAGCACGCGCTGGCCCTGGCCCAATTCCACGCCAGTTGGGATGCATAAATCCAGGCGCGGGCGCAAGGCCGGGGCAGGTACGCGCCGCAGGATGCTGGTTGGCATTTCGTCTGCGACACCCTGGGTTGTAACGGCCGGCGCAGGAAGGGGAGCGGCAGTTGGGACATTCGGCTTGTTCTCCATAATCGAAGCGGGCACGGGCCTGAGCGCATCTTCTACGAATTGGATCACCTTGGAGAGAGTGTTGTAGTCTGAGAGACGCAGGTCTTCGCGTCGGGCGATGCCGTACTGGCCGCGGATGGCCGCGAACAATTCTGCCTGCTTGACAGTATCAATGCCCAGATCGGCTTCCAGGTCCAGGTCGAGGTCGAGCACCTCGGTTGGGTAGCCGGTCTTCTCGCTGACAGCCGCCAGCACATAGGCTTTGATCTCCTCGGTGCTCTCTCCCTCACCCACCGCCCTCCCCCGCAGGGGGAGGGGACTGAGCCCCACATCCGCCGGGAGAGGGGTGAGGGTGGTCGAGACCGGTGCAGCAGCCTCAATCATAGGGGGTTGCGGAGCAGCTACCGGCGCGGCAACTTCTGTCATTACAGGCTGGGGCGCCGCCGCCGGCACATCTGTTGAACTGAGTGCATCCTTGACGAACTGGATGACCTTGGCGAGCGTGTTGTAGTCCGAAAGGCGCAAATCTTCGCGCCGGGCAATCCCGTACTGGCTGCGGATTTCCGCGAATAACTCGGCCTGCTTGACGGTGTCAATCCCCAGGTCTGCTTCCAGGTCCAGGTCCAGGTCGAGCACTTC
Organism: Anaerolineales bacterium; assembly: GCA_017882145.1. Taxonomy (GTDB): domain Bacteria; phylum Chloroflexota; class Anaerolineae; order Anaerolineales; family Villigracilaceae; genus UBA877. Next base: position 4,032 of record JADGQB010000079.1, on the reverse strand, counting down.
GCTTGGGTAGCCGGTCTTCTCACTGACGGCCGCCAGCACGTAGGTTTTAATCTCCTCGGGGTTCTTTCCATCACCCTCAGCACTTCCCCGCAGTGGGATGGGACTGGGCTCCTCTCCCGCCGGGAGAGGGGTGGGGGTGAGGGTGGTCGCGATCGGCGAGGCAACATCTGCAATAACTGGTTGTGGAGCGGTCACTGGTGCAGGAGCCGCACTGAGTGAATCTTCTACAAACTGGATTACCTTGGCGAGCGTGTTGTAATCCGAGAGGCGCAGATCTTCGCGTCGGGCGATGCCGTACCGGCCGCGGATTGCGGCGAATAACTCAGCCTGCTTGACGGTATCGATCCCAAGGTCGGCTTCCAGGTCAAGATCCAGGTCGAGCACCTCGGTTGGGTAGCCGGTCTTCTCGCTAACTGCTTCCAGAACGTAGGCCTTGATCTCCTCCGGGCTGGAGGCTGGCAACGTGTTGGGCAAATTGTCAATTTGCCCTACGGAGGGTGCTTCTGTCTGGGTAACAGGCTCGGGGGCGTCTGCGGGTGCGGCAAACTCAGCTATTACAGGCAGGGGAGTCGCCACAGGTGCAGGGGTTGCACTGAGCGCGTCTTTGACGAATTGGATGACCTTGGCGAGCGTGTTGTAGTCCGAAAGGCGCAAGTCTTCGCGCCGGGCGATGCCGTACTGGCCGCGGATGGCCGCGAAGAGTTCCGCTTGTTTGACGGTATCGATGCCCAGGTCGGCTTCCAGATCCAGGTCCAGGTCGAGCACATCACTGGGGTAGCCGGTCTTCTCACTGACGGCCGCCAGTACATAGGCTTTGATCTCATCGGAACTCTTTTCCTCACCCTCCGCCCTCCCCAGCAGGGGAATGGGACTCTTTTCCTCTCCCTGCGGGACAGGTGCCCGCCTGCCCTCCTTTTCTGAGGGTAAGGGTAGATGGGTTGGGGTGAGGACTACCGGTGTTGTGTTGCTGGCCGGAACAGACGGGGCAGCCTGCAGCCGGGTGGCCCACAGAGTAGGTCCCTGGCCGGATTGCCAGATTGATTTGACTGGTTTCTGGCTGGGCACACCCTGGTTCTTGATGCGCAGGGTGCGCTGGGTAATTTCGAGTTCGGTGCTCGGGTAACCAGAGACAGACGAAAGCCAGCGGTTATAGATGGTTTTGTCCACACGCTCGCCCTGACCGGGCACCTTGCGCAGCAGGGTCATGGCGATCTGGGAGCCGAAACCGGCGCCCAACCGCAGGGAGAATTGCACCGGATACTTGCCGCCGTGCGACAGGTTCAGGTCGCCCAGTTCCGGATCGGGTTCGAAGCCCTCCTGGATATTGGCGATTGGTGGAACGATGCCGAACTCGAGCGCTTTCACTGCCACGATATCTTCTACCCCCACGCCCATTGTATGGCCGGTGAAGCCTTTGGTGTTGGCAATAATGACCTGGTTGGCCTGCTCGCCGAATGCACTCCGCAGGGCGTGGATCTCGGCCGCCGCGCTGCCGCCGCGTGCCGGCGTATAGGTTTCGTGCGAGACAAACATGGTCTCTGCGGCAATCTGGCTGCGGGAGATGCCGAATCGTCCTTCGGCAGTCTTGAGCAGGGTATCCATAACCTGGCCGATGTGGTTGACGTTCAGGCGGGTGCCATGGAAGGCGCTGTTGGCAATGGTGGTTGAAAGCACTTCACAAATGGCTCGCATGCCGCGCTCGCGCACTGCATCTTCCGATTCAACCACCATGGCGGCCGCGGCCATACCGATGATCATGCCATTCCGGCGGCGGTCGAACGGCAGTGCCGCCAGGCGCAGGTTCCCTTCCGGGGTGGCGGCTCCGCTTGCCATCAACGAGGTGCCAATCCACTGGGCTAGGCTGCCGCTGATAACATCGTCCCCGGCGATAATGATCACCCGGCGGGCGCGCCCGAGCCGGATCCAATCCTCGGCGATCGATACGGCGTGCGTGGTGGATGCGCAGGCCGCGTTAACGTGGGTATTGGGACCGCGTGCTCCGATGTATTCGGCAAACTGGCTGTGGCCCATCGTCAGGACCCGGAATACATAGCGCCGGTCGAAGTGGTAATCGAGACGGGCAGCTTCAGCTTCCAGTTCGGCGATGCGCTCTTCAAATGAGGTTTTCAGGCCTGTATCCTGCGCTGGGACCAGGTCGGCCATGCGGCGCAGTTCTTCTATCTGTTTGGCCACCATCTTGTTCTCGTAGAACTTGTCGGCTTCGTCGGCCATCCGGTCCAATCCGGGGAACGCCGAAGCAAAGATGATGCCGGTCTCGTCCGCCAGCGCTTCGGGCAGTTTCCAGCGGTCGGGTAGGGTGGAACCCGTGCTGGTCGGCTTGTAGGCCATTACGAGCGGGATACCAGCGTCCCGCAGGGCTTCGATCCCGGCGGCAATCGCCAATTGGGTGGAAATATCGATCGCTTCCAGGCGCTCTTTGGGTAATCCAAACTCGCTGGCCGGGTCGAATGTACCGCGTTGGCCGGCCAGTTTGAGAGTCAATTCCATATCATCGATGGTCTGCATGACCGCCCCGGCTTCACTCTTGACCAGCCGGGTAGGACGTTTATCCAGCATTCCCTGGCGGGTTTCCATGGGAAGTGGCTCGATGCGCATATCACCGTTGAGGATATCGAGAATGTTGTGGTCATCGAAAACGTGCTTGCCGCGTCCGGGCAGGCCCAGACCGGCGCCGCTGATGACAACTGAACCGGTTAGAGGTAGTCGACCGTCCAAAGTATCACGAAGTGACATGGGGACTCCTTCGGATTGTGTGGATGATGTTTGTGTGGATGTTGTTGCAGGCACGAGACCTGGCTCTACCTGGGCAGGTATAAGACCTTCCCCTACTTGGGTAGGTGCAGGATCCGGCTCAACATGGGCAGGTATAAGGCTCGCCGTTACGGGATTGGAATGGATTTCAACGGCTGGGGCAGATGAAACCTCGGCGGTCGCACCGGTCACACCGGCTGCATACAGGCGTCCCATGGCTTCGTTAATACTGGGAATGTCGCCCTTGCGGGGATGGTTGGTGGAGAGCACGGTTACGTCTTTATGCTCTTTTAGAATGTCGGTTGCCAGCCCGCTCAGGACGCGCTTGGGACCCACCTCGACGAAGATGCGCGCCCCCTGTTCATACAGCGTCTCGACACCTTTAATAAATTGCACCGGCGAGGCCACCTGGGCAGCCAGGATATCCAGGATCCCTTCAACTTCGGTAGGATAAGCTTTCCCAGTCACATTGGCTACGATCGGGATTTTCGGCGTCTGCACGTTCATGCGGGCGATGACTTTGCGCAGCGGCTGGCTGGCTGGGGCTACGATGCGGGTATGGAAGGCATGCGAGACCGGTATTTTTGTGGCCTGCAGACCTGCGCCCAGGAACGCTGCAATGGCTGCCTCTACGGAAGTGGTTGCGCCACCGATGACGCACTGCACCGGGCTGTTGATGTTGGCGATAACCACGTAGCCTTCGACGGTCTTCAGGATGCGTTCCACTTCGGACAGAGGGGCTGAAACTGCCGCCATGCAGCCATTATCATCGGCAGCCACTTTGGCCATTTCCTGGCCGCGCGCGCTTACTACCTGCAGGGCCTCGGACAGGCTCAGGATGCCGGAAGCCACCAGGGCTGCGTACTCGCCCAGGCTGTGCCCGATGACCATATCCGGCTTGAACCCGTATTTTGCCAGCACTCGCAGCATCGCAACGTGCACTGCCAGCAGAGCCGGCTGGGTGATATCGGTGCTGCGTAATTTCAATTCCGCCCGGGTGATGGCATCCTCTTTCCCATCCACGAAAACATAGCTGGAGATGGGCCGTCCCAGGATGGGGGTCATGACTGCATCCGCTTCGCGGAAGGTCTCGGCCACCAGCGGTTCGATCGTTCGCAGGTCGCGCAGCATGTTGACGTATTGCGAGCCCTGTCCGGGGAACAGGAAAGCCATTTTGCCGGGTTTCCCACTGCCGCGGTAAATGCCCTGGACGCCCAGAGCCTGCCAGCCGGCGGGCACATCGCTTTCCAGGGCTTTAGC
>JADGQB010000078.1 GCA_017882145.1 Anaerolineales bacterium | reverse complement strand
ACCAGGTTCAGTTCGCCTCCATAGGCTTTCGCCAGCGATTCTGCCATTGGCAAGGCCTGGTCATGGACTGACTCGTTATCCAGTGGCACCAGGATATGCGTTAATTTAAACTTGGTGGAGGATTCATTGGGTTTAATGAGCAGAACTGGAGTCCCGCTGGCGGCGGCAACCTCCTGGGCTATGTTTCCAAAGACCAGATCATGCATGCCGCTGTTCCCATGCGAACACAGGATGATCAGGTCGGGTTGGATTTCATCCGAGGAATGGTCGACGATACTACGCGCCACATCCGCAACCGGAGCAGTATGGACATGCAGGTTTACCTTGGATTTCGGAGTAAAGAAGCGTTTGGCAATCCGGGCAAGGTAAGCATTTGCCTCCCCGGCTTCGGTCAAATGGCGGTCACGGTGGACTTCTTCAGGGGCATCCTGCTCGATAATGTGCAGCAAAGTAACCGGTGCTTTGAATGTCATCGCCAACGACCGAGCCGCCGGCAGGGCTGCCTCAGCCAACTTCGATCCATCCAATGGAACAAGAATATGTTTGAACATAGGATTATTTCCCAAAGAACGTCTGGTAAAGCAGGAAAATATTCAGCGCGATGATGAGGACGGCGCACAAGCCGGCCAATAAATTGGTAAACCACTTGTTGACAAGTACGCCCATGATGCCTTTGTTACTCGTGAACATCACCAGAGGAATGACCGCAAACGGAAGGCCAAATGATAGTACCACCTGGCTAAGAACCAGCGTGCGGGTCGGGTCGAGACCCGTAAAAATAACGATCAAGGATGGGACAATGGTCACCAACCGGCGGATCCAGGGCGGGATATGAAAATGCAGGAAGCCTTGCATGATGACCTGCCCAGCCATCGTTCCGACCGAGGATGAAGAAAGCCCGGAGGCCAGCAAGGCCACCCCGAATACGATCCCCGCAGCAGGACCGAGCAATGGCTGCAGGGTTTTATAGGCTTCTTCAAGTGTCCCAACGTTGGCGCTTCCGAAATGAAAGGCTGCCGCGGCGGTGATCAACATGGCGGCATTTACCGAACTTGCGATGACCATGGCGATAACCACATCAATAATCTCAAACCGGAACAGCCGGCGCAATTGTTCCGGTTTCTTGACTACCACCCGCCCTTGGGTTAAGGCGGAATGCAGGAAAAGGGCATGCGGCATGACAGTCGCACCCAGGATTCCGGCTCCCAGCAGAATGCTCTCAGAATTGGTAAAGTGCGGAACGAAGGTACTGTAGCCAATGGCGGCCCAATCCGGATGGCCAAGGAAGAGTTCGATCACATAACTGATGGCGATTATGGCCAGGAAGCCGGTAATAACCGCTTCCAGGGGGCGGAAGCCATAGCGTTCCAGGCTGAGGATGATGAACGTGATAACTGCAGTTAGCAATCCGGCGATCCAAAGCGGCAGCCCGAAAAGCAGGTTCAGCGCCACCGCCGCACCCAGGAATTCGGCCAGATCGGTTGCCATGGCGACGAGTTCCATCAAAACCCACATGGTCCATACTACCCTGGGAGAAAATCGTTCCCGGCAGTGTTCGGCCAGGTTCTTTCCACTGGCAATGCCCAGTTTCGCTGATAGAGCTTGCAGAAGCATTGCCATCAGGTTGCTACCGAGGATGACCCACAACAGTTCGTAACCGAACTGCGCTCCGCCCTGGATGGTCGTGGCAAAGTTGCCAGGATCCACATAAGCAATACTGGCGATAAAGGCCGGGCCGAGGAAGGGCAGCAGGCGGGCGAACCAGCCTTTCTTGCTCCTGCCGGACAGTACTGCTTTGGCATCCCGGGTTAGCGAGTCAGAATTTGAGCGTTTTGCCCTGGACGGTTTTAAAGGAGGTTTCGAGGATGCCATACGAGACATTTTACTCGAAAATTAAATCGAGTCTAGGAACCCTGGTATTTTCGCATTGTTGCCTACACGTATACGTACAGGTGCCCCGCCAGGCTTTAGATTTCAAACAATTTTTCACGAGTCTGGTGTAGATGAAGCGAAAAATGACTATTGGAGGCCAATTGCGTTTTTTTAATGACCCGCGTAATCCTCAAAAACAATTTCACCGTCGTGCCATTCAGGCTCTCCCCTCAAGAATTGCATCAGGCTTGTAAATTCCATATCCTGCTCCGGGCTGTTGGCATTGGCAAAATAAGTCTCCTTGTCTTTAAATATAGCCACCAGCCATAATTCATTTGGATCGTTGTCGCTCTTGAATACATACGAGCCGAGATAACCGGCTGGTTTGCGATCATCTCCAATCTTGCTCAATTCTTCTATTGCACCCGGTTTTGAATTCAATTTTGCGATGGTACCGTACATATATGGCCTCCTTTTTCACTACCTGGCCTCATATTAAAGATAATTATGACTATATTAGTGTATTATACGATTCCAAAGCTGGTTGTCAATCCTTCCAGGTTTAATAAAGAGGGATGGAAAATTTTTAACAAAATGTTAATACTCATTTGATTATTTTTTGACAAACGCCAGCTATATTAAAGGCGTCAATCAATATTTTCAATTTTCTAAAGGAGGTTCACTATGTCCAATCTAACTCGTTGGGAGCCCGTCCGTGAAATGATGACTCTGCGTGAAGCGATGGACCGGCTGTTTGACGATGCCTTTACTCGCCCGTTCAGCACGAGTGGAGACTCCGTCATACCCGCCATTGACCTTTACCAGAACGCCGATGAGGTGGTTGTTAAAGCTGCTTTACCCGGCCTCGAAGCCAAGGATGTGCAGATCTCGGTGACTGCGGATACGCTAACCCTGCGCGGCGAAATCAAGCATGAAAACGAGCAGAAAGAGGTCACCTACCATATCCGCGAACACCGCTACGGCATGTTTGAGCGCTCTGTGATGCTCCCTACTGACGTCCAAACCGATAAAGCCAAAGCGGATTTCGAGAATGGCATCCTGACCATTACTCTCCCGAAAGCAGAAGCAGTCAAACCTAAAACCATTACCATAAAAGCCAAATAACGATCGTTCGACCTTCAGTAGTAACCGGAAGCACAGCCTTCAGTTTTTTTGAGGCTGTGCTCTTTTTTAATGATAGCTCTTACCAATTCCCGTTCATCCGCGCGAATATCTGTGCGGCTTCTTGAGGGGTGCCGGAACGCAGCGCTTGAGCCTGTCCGACAGAAATCTCGTATTCATCCTTTGCCAGGCCGGCCAGGGTTGCCTCAGCCACTTCCGCAGAATGGATGCCGCGGTACTCCTGCCTGCGCCGCTCGCGTGCCCCCTGGTCGAGTTCAGTGTCCACGGTCGGCGGGATGACCTCAAAAACCTTAACAGTTGTTTTTCGTAATTGATGCCTCAGCGACCAGCTAAAGGAGTGGATGGCTGCTTTGGTGGCGGAGTAGACAGGTACGATGGTCAAGGGGACGAAACCCAGCCCGGAAGAAATATTAATAATGGCAGCTTGCTGCTGCTTCATCATATGTGGGATGAACAAGGCCGAGATCTGGACCGGAGCACTGAAGTTGACCTGAATTTCGTCCTCGCCGGCCAGAAGATCTACGTTCCCTTTTGTAAAGTCTATCTGGCGCTGGATGCCGGCGTTGTTGACCAGGATATTCAGGTTGGGGAAATTCGACGTAGCCCACTCAAACAGGGCCAAACGGTCTTTCGGCTCTGCCACATTGCAGACTTTGAATTGGATGCTTGGGAATTTGGTTTGCGCAGCCAATAATTTATCTTTTCGCCTGCCGCACAACAGAACCTGGTTGCCTTCCCGGATCAGAACTTCGGCCAGGGCCAGGCCAATACCCGTTGCACCCCCCGTGATCAGAATGGTGTTATCGGTTATTTTCATAATTTATATGATTTAGTGATGTGAAATGAAAAATCCGCCCAAGCCATTCGGCCAGGGCGGAGGATAAGAGAAGCGCAATGGCCTTATTTCTACATTTCCATTGCGCTAAAAGTTTCATACACCGAAACTTTGGCGCCATCTTTCAGAATTGGGCAATTCCTGGCTAGCGAAACCGCTGCCTCCAGCGAATCGGCCTGGATGATCGAGTATCCGGACGGCATGCAACCATCCACATCATCCAAAATCTTTCCGTCACTTGTGATGCTTTTAGCCCTGGGTGCGAACGGGTTGCCCGCGTCCACCAGGGCTTTACCGACTTTCCCGTACCATTCCTCCCAGGCCTGCAAGTTCTGTTGCTGTTCGGTCTCACTCTCAGGCATTCTGCCGCCACTGTACAGGATTACATAGTTGTTCATCATGGTTTTGTATTCTCCTTTCCAGGATAAAGTTGGCAAATATTATCCTAATTATATACAGTCGTCAAGGTTGGAAGCGCCGCCTTATTACTAGGTTTATCTGGTCACAAGGTTCGGTCTTCAATTTCCCAGGCATGATCAAGCGCATGCCAGGCCACCCTGCGAATAAAATAGCGTAGCGGCCATACACTTCCGCCCCTTGGCCCTTGTCCAGGCAGCCGACCATTTACTCCAGCTTCAAGCGCCTCGAGAATTATCTGCCGGATAATTCCGATGGCTTCACTGGAATTTGTTTGGTCTAGCTTGGGAGACTTCCATGGAAGCCTTCCCAGGTAGGCAACATCGGCTCCGACCACATGCTCTACAATCATTTCCAATTCTCTTCCACCGCCGCGCGGGCCTTTGCGAAGGGTTCTTCCGGTAGCTCGTGACAAAGCATTATCGAATGCTTCCCAACACGCCTGTAATATCCCTTTTAATCGCTCAAATTCTTTTTGACTGAGCGGTTCTCGATCGGCATCCAGAATGACCGCAGGCGCGCCAAAATCAGTCGTAGCGTTTCCTGTATGCCGTTCTATCACGTTCAAATTCTCTGGCTGAATAGGGGGGATGAATTCAATTCCGTTTAGCGCAAGTGCAATCGCGTAGCGAGAGCCATAATCGACCAGGGTTTGGATGGCTGACTTTTCATCCCGCCCGCTTCTTGTAAATCCCGGCCAATCCACCGCACCTGCAAATATTTTCTTTGAACCAATTTCGACATAAACCTCGATCGAGTTCATGGAGACTACACTCCTGTATTGTTTCTCTATTAATGCGAATCATTATCGGTTTGTTTCCATACGCGCAGGCCATACCGGCTGAGATAAATTGGAATGTTCTTAAAGAGCGGATTTTCCTGTTCGACGGTTGAGAGCATCGCTCGTTTGGCCTGAGCAATTTCAGAACATAGAATGGTCAGCGAGCCGCCGTCGCCGCCCGCCCCATTTACCTTCCAACCAAGGGCACCGTGTGCCCTGGCTATTTCAATCACCCTGGCTGCATCCGTGCTGATCAAAGCCGGGTTCAAGCGGGCTTGCGCCTCTGTATTTTCGACCATTGCCGAACCTAAAGCAGTAAAATCGCTCGCATAAATTGCATCACGAGAGCACGTGGCAGTTTTCCGGAGATCATTGAGTTGTTTGCAATCCGGGCCGGCATCTTCCAGCGAGCGGATCACCATCTCGTGCACATCTGAAGAACGGTGGGATTTTCCAAGGTAGATCAATGCCAGACGTCTCTCCAGCTCCCACCAGGTGGCATTCGGTACCTGGACGGGTGATACCGAGGCATGTGGATACTCGAACATTTCGATGTAATTGATGCCCCCATAAGCGGAGCACAACTGGTCCTGGATTCCGCTCTGTTGCCCCAACATCTCAGTCTCGACTTTGTGTGCTGCGCTGGCCACCTCATGCGGGCTCATTCGCCCGGGCGTCAACAGATCCAACCCGCCGATCAGTGCTACGGTAACTGCAGCCGATGTCCCGGTGGAGGCCCCGCCTGGCGCTTCTGAAAAGATTGTCACTTCGAAGCTCAGGTTGTCCGGCACTCGCATGAACTCGATTGCGGCTTCGAGCAGTGGGTGTTTGTCCCAATGTTTTTCGGCGACTACCACATAACGCTCCCCATAATTCTCAGCATTAATAATGATCCGGCTGCCCAGATCCTCGCAAGGATATGCAGCGATCTGGACCTCGGCGTAGGGATACACGCCAATGTTCAACACCTGCCCATGCCCGGCGAACCAGGTATCCGTCCAGCCACCATTGTCGCAGATGCGGATTGGAGCAACACTGTTTATAATGAAAAGAGGTTTATTCATCCCTTGGATCTCCTGGCTTTGATAAAAGCCGCAACGGAACGCTCCACATCTTCTGATGTGGTTGCCCAGGAACAGACACTGATCCGAATTACCGGCTCACCATTCCACAGTGCGCCTCCACACCAACATTCCCCGGATGCCTGGATATTATCAAGGGTCGCCTTGGTCTGTTCGGGGGTGTCACAGGCCACCAGTACCTGATTGAAGACCACATCGTTCAGAATACGAAATCCCTGCTGGCGTAAAAGATCGGCAAATTGCCCGGCATATTCACAAAGTCGATCGACCAATTCTTCCACGCCGTCTTTTCCAAGCGCTTTCAAGGTTGCCCATAACTCGACGACACGTGCGCGCCTTGACATTTCCGGCGTGTAATGCATGCCATCCCGTTTGTCGCTGTAAAGAATATATGAAGCAGTCGCTTGCATGGCGGAAACCAGGGCTTCACGCTGTTTGCATAGAACAATGCCGCAATCATAAGGCGAATTGAGTGTTTTATGGGCATCTACGGACCACGAGTCGGCCATTTCGATGCCTTGGGTAAGATATTTCCTGGATCGTGAGGCGGCTGCCCACAGACCAAAAGCTCCGTCTACATGCACCCAGGCTCCCATATTCCTGGCACGCTCACAGATCTCGGCGATGGGGTCAAAAGCGCCTGAGTTTACATTCCCTGCCTGGGCTATTACAAGACAGCTGGCATCCAATTCGGGCATTCGGTTGGCGATCATCCGACCTTGATTGTCAACCGGCACGGTTTCGACGCGCGCCCGTCCAAGGCCCAATAATGCCAGTGCTTTAAAGACAGTCGCATGTGCCTGTTCGCCAAGTATTACCCGGATAGCCGGAGCTCCAAACAACCCTTCTGCATTCACATCCCAGCCCTGCCGTTTTAATAGCTCGTTCCGTGCCGCAGCAAGTCCACACAAAGTGGCGGATGAAGTACCGCTGACAAAGCCAGCGGCGGTTCCGGGTGGTATATCCAGTAGATCGACCAACCATTTTTCGCAGGTGGTTTCCAACTGGGATGCGATTGGAGAGATCACATATAAGGCGGCGTTTTGATCCCACACATCCGATAACCATCTGGCTGCCAGGGAAGTTGGGACCGAACTTCCATTCACAAAACCGAAATATCTTCCTCCGGTTATAGTAGTGGTTGCAGGGGAACCATACTCATGCAGCCAGTGTAGTATTTCAATTGGATCGCCAGGTGTTGCCGGCAGGGGTTCATCAAAGATTTCGAGACCCTTAATTGCCTCTCCGGTTGGGAAAACATTCCGATCAAAAACGGAATCCAGATAAGCATATGCATAGGATTTCGCCTGCTCGAATAGTTTCCTGGTTTGGATTTGTGCGAACATTTCTATCTGAAGATCTGTTTTCTTGTCCAATTTTCGACTCCTGTTCGATGGCAGTATAAATCATTTCGATCGAGACGAATACCCATCGTGAGTGTTCCATCGCATTTTTCATAATGCCGGAATATATTTTTATCTCATCTCTAACAATACTTCGTGAAAGCTGAAAATTTCCATTGGAGAGTGGATCCACATTTCTGCCATGCAAATCCGACTTTGCTTGTATAATTTGTACTTCTTGTTTATCGGAGGCTGCCATGAGAATGGAAATCAAATCGGCTGAACAGTGGAGCGCGTTCGAAAAAGCTCGCCAGGACTGCGTGGTAACCAGCTCCCTTTATGCTTATCTGACGGGCACGAAATGGGCCCGTCCAGATTGGGCGGTGATGGTCTGGGAAGATGACGATATGGTCAGCAATATCCATATTATCGTACGCACGGCGAAGGTGGGCATTGAACAAGTAAAACTTGGTGGTATCGGAAATATAGCCACCAAAGTGGAATGGCGCCAGCGTGGCTATGCCGGCGCAGCTTTAAAGGTGGCCCAGGATTTCCTGCGCGAGCCACTCCAGGTGGATTTTGGGCTCATGATTGCAACCCAGGAGATGGTCTCCCACTATGAAAAGGTCGGCTGGAGTGTGGTGGCGGATTCTATGATCATCGATCAACCGGATGGGCAGACAAAATTGAATTATCCAACAATGGTATTGCCGGTTTGTAAACAGAACTGGCCCATAGGTCCCATTGATTTGTGCGGATTACCCTGGTGAGTCATTAAATTGTTGACATGCTCCTATAATCAGAGTAAACTGGTCATATAAAGCATGTTTAAGGTACGGAGGCAAATATGGCTACTGCAAAGGACTTATTTCGAGATAGAATGATTGGGACGATATTCTCGGTCAATCCGGATGCAAGCATTCAAGATGCAGTCAAACTGCTGACTGAACAGAACGTCGGTGCGCTTCTGGTGATGGATAAGCAGGGAAAGGTGGAAGGAATCCTATCGGAACGCGATATCGTTCGCAAAGTCGGGCTGCGTAGCAAATCAACCGATGAGACCAAAGTACGGGATGTGATGACCACCAAGGTACTTTATGTCGAAGCTGACCAATCTGTTGAAGAGTGCATGGCTTTGATGAACGAGAAGAATATCCGCCACCTGCCGGTCTATGAAAAAGGGGCTCTGCTTGGACTAATCTCGATCCGGGATGTGTTGCGAACGGTCATCTCGGAACAGCAGGTTTTTATCACGCACTTGGAACATTACATCCGCGGCGGCTAATGATATCAAAAAAACCGGACCTTGAATATTTCAGGTCCGGTTTTCTCAATAATATCGGGAAAATTTATACTGGAGTCTCCAACCTTTTTTGGCTGGCCAATGCCAGCGAGTTAATTGTTTGCATAATAATTTCAGATATCGACCTAACGTGGACGCGATCCTCCACATCCCCTTGGAATTGCATCGGCTCGCCGATCGTCACTCCGTAGGGTCCGCGCAGATACCAATAACCGGTTTCTGATTTTCCATGAAATTTTGAAACAAGCGCCCGGGCGCGCTCTCGCCGGAAATAGATCCCAATCGGTACAACCGATGCACCTGTTAGTAAAGCCAGGCGTGCTGCTCCGCTGCGGGCTGGCAGCGATCCGCCCTGGCGTGGGCTCAGGTCGCCTTCCGGGAAGATGGCTACCGACCGGCCTTCTGCAAGCTGTTTCCTTGCGGTATCGAACGCAGCATGCCGGTCAGCCGACAGCACCGGGATGTGGCCGGAGTGGTGTAATAATCCTCCGAAGAGAGGCGCCTTAAAGGCATGTTCGATTATCAAAATGCTCAGGGGTTGGGGGAAAAGCGTCAATAGATAAAATGGATCTGTGGTGCTTGGGTGGTTGGCAACGACGAGCTTGGGGCCGGCCGGCAGATGGGCCTGCCAGAAGACATCCATGTTGAGCAGGAATTGAGCATAGAGACAAATAAGCTTCCGCCCTAATTTATAAGCCATCTTTTGGGTTGTTTTCATGTACTTACGCCTTTCCGCGTATACACTGTATCACGAAATGCCTGGTCCAACCCGCCAGTTTTGTAAGCCAGCGCCTCCTGGGAGGATTTCGAATCGATAAAAGTTTCGGCTGTTTGCAGGGCTGCAAAATAACGTGGATCCAGGCCGGCTTCCCTGCCCAGCAGGCCATGGATCAACCAGAGTCCATACAGGCCGATCTTAATGATCCAGTCGGGCAATTTCACCACCCGGATTTGGTGTCCGTCTGCAGCTGCCAGGCGGGTCAAAAGAGCGGACCAGGTCAGGTTTTCATCGCTTATGGGATAGCACGTGCCAGGCTCGCCATGCTCGAGCGCCCCAACGATCGCCTGACCGACTGCCTTTGCCGAGATACAGGCGGAGCCGCCTTTCATATAGAACACTGTAGAGGTGAATCGGATGTATTTGATTAATGGTTCCCAGAGCGATTTCCATCCGTGGATGGGCATGCCGCCGAAAATGTAAGGGAGTTCCAGTACTACCACCTCCAGGCCAGGGATCGAGGTGACGGCAGTTTCTTGTTCGACGCGCGAACGGATGTAGGGATGGCGTTCGACCAGCTTTAGATGCGGCCAGAGACGCTCAAAATGGGCAAAGTACGAACCCAGCACAACCGCACGTTTTATACCAGCCTGTTTGGCCAGCCTCAACACTCGCACACAGGCCTGCACGTTGGCTTTCTGAAAGAACGGGTAGGCCGGTTTTTGGGGAGCTACACGGTCATCCACGCCGGCTGCAAAAACCAGGGCTTCCTGCCCCTGGAGCAAATCCATAAGATCTTCGTCGGATGTATCGTTTAAATTTTTGAGAACTACTCTAACTGTGGACGGATAAAGATCTACGGACTGCGCCAGTGGCAGGCCAAGGGCAGTAACCTCCCAGCTGCTCGCCAGTAATTCATTGACTGCGTGGTAACCGAGGAATCCGGTTCCACCGACAACAATAACGCGTTTCGATAATTCCATAATTGATTTAACCCCACCTGGCGGAATTCGCTTCAAGATTTCTCGATCAATCCTCACTTGCGGTTACAATTGGGATGGAGAATCCCCCATGGCTTACTTTGCGATTTGTATTTTCCTCTCGGCATTTTTGCTCTTCCAGGTGGAGCCGATGATTGCCAAACTCATCCTGCCCTGGTTTGGCGGATCGTCAGCGGTCTGGTCAACGGTGGTACTTTTCTTTCAAGTGTTGCTTACAGGTGGTTATGCCTATGCCGATTGGTTGCTCCGCAAGACACGCCGCCGGGAAATCTTTCACCTGGTATTGTTGGGCGTATCGCTGGTGTTGATGGTTGTTCTGGGCTTTGTTTGGAAATCGCCCATAACGCCCTCGGCCAATTGGAAGCCGCTGGGCTCGGATTCACCTATCTGGGGGATCTTCAGGCTGCTTTTTATTTCGGTTGGCCTGCCATATTTTTTGCTTTCCTCCAACAGTCCCCTGATTCAAGCCTGGTTTGACCGGACCTACCCGGAAAAGACTGCGTATCGATTATATGCACTATCGAATCTGGGCTCTTTGTTGGGATTGGTTACTTACCCAGTACTGGTCGAACCTTATTTGACGCTTTCCTGGCAGGGCCGTATCTGGTCAATTGTTTATGTACTCTATGCGGGCCTGGCAGCTTATGGAGCGGTCAAAGCTTTGCGGGTTCGGACAGGAGGTTTGTATCCAATCGCGGTTGCATCAGATAGCGCCGCTGCAAGTCTTCCGGAAGGTTCACGTCCGGGTGTGAAGCAATATATCTTATGGGTTGCTCTGGCGGCAACTGCCTCCATCCTGTTGCTTGCCGTAACGAGCGAGATCACACAGGAAGTCGCAGTCATCCCATTCCTATGGGTTCTGCCAATGACGATCTATTTGCTAACGTTCGTTCTGGCTTTCTCTGGGGAACGCTGGTACTCCCGGCAGATCTATTTATTGCTGTTCTTCGCCAGCTCGCTTTTGGCCGGCTGGGCGCTGGCGAATTCAGATAATCTTAGCGTCTTTGCACAAATTGGTATCTATGGGTTGGTTTTGTTCTCGGCCTGCATGGTGTGTCACGGTGAACTTTATCGAATGCGCCCGCATCCGGTTCACTTGACCTCTTTTTATCTGATGGTGTCGGTCGGGGGCGCTATGGGCGGTGCCTTGATCAATTTTGTCGCGCCGTATATCTTCAGAGGCTTTTGGGAGTTGCCTCTGGGCCTGGCTCTCTGCTGGCTGGTCTTCCTTGTGGTGACCCTGAACAGCAAGTCAACAATGCCCAAGCGTTGGGTGTTTATCGCCAATGAAGTGTTACTGTTGAGCGCTCTTGTGATTGCGAGTGTGCGCTCCTACCAACTGATCCGTTCCGACCTGGGCAACGATTTATTGATCCAGCGAAATTTCTATGGCGTTCTGCGTGTACGGGAAAAGGATTTCTATGCAGTGATCCCGATCCCTCTTGAAGGCAGGAACATAACCGCCTATCATCGTTTTGCCTTGATACATGGAGTGACGATCCATGGCTATCAGTTCCATGATGACACACTTCGTGACCTGCCTACTTCATATTATGGCAAAAATAGCGGAGCCGGCCTGGCCATTCTTAACGATCCCAACCGGGGCAAAGGGATGCGCGTGGGTGTATTGGGTCTGGGGGTTGGCACCCTGGCACAATATGGTCAGCCGGGAGATGTATATCGTTTTTACGAGATCAACCCGGCCGTTATCCGCCTGGCGGAAGGGGAGAACGGTTACTTTTCTTTCTTAGCCGACAGCCGGGCTAAGGTGGAAGTAATTCCCGGAGATGCCCGCCTATCCATGGAACAAGAGCTGGCGGCTGGTAGATTACAGAATTATGATGTGCTGGCGGTGGATGTTTTCTCGAGTGACTCTATACCGGTGCATCTCCTGGATGAGGAAGCATTCCAGGTTTACCTGCAACAACTCTCCCCGCAAGGGATCCTGGCTATTCACATTTCGAACCGCCGGCTGGACCTGGTGCCGGTCGTATGGACCCTGGCAAATCACTTTGGCCTGGCCCGTGTTCTGATCAATGATCCCGGCAATGGGGTAATTACCTATCCGTCGAGCTGGATCCTGCTGGCGAATGAACCCGCCTTGTTGGCCAATCCGGTCATCGCTTCGCGGGCCGAATCAATGGATAATTACGTTTCACACGTTCGCTTGTGGACGGATGATTACAACAACTTGTTCCAAATACTGAAATAAACCGAATCAGGTTTACCCGTGATTGTCTTGCCTAAATAATTTTATCGCTGGCTGAATCCAGTGCCATGACTTCTTCCGGTGACAACCTCCAACCGATGGCCCCATTATTTTGTTCAGCCTGCGTGCGTGTCTTCGCGCCCGGGATGGGTAGGCCACCTTTACATATGACCCAATTCAAAGCCACCTGGCTGGGAGTCTTATCGCCGTGTCCTTTGCCAATTTCAGTCATTAGTTGGATGAGAGCAGGCAGATCTTTCAAAATCGAGGCATACTTGCGTCCGCGCGCACCGGGCGGGGGGGTCTCGGTACTGTATTTACCAGTGAGCATGCCTTGCGCCAGAGGCGAATAAGCGATCAGTCGTACGCCGTTTTCCTTGCAGCGCTCGAGCAAACCATTTCTTTCAACTTTGCGATCGAGCAGATTATATTCCACCTGGTTGGAGGCCAGAGGTATCCCATGTTTTGAAAGGATCCTTTGCGCCATTTGCATTTGTTTTATATTATAGTTTGACACGCCAACATTCA
>JADGQB010000077.1 GCA_017882145.1 Anaerolineales bacterium | reverse complement strand
GGAATTTGTCTCGACACAGGTGGCGATCGCGATCAACCGCAAGCGGTCGGAAGAGAAGCTGGAAGAAGAACGGATCCTGCTTCGAACGCTGATCGACAACCTGCCCGACCGCATCTATGTCATGGATGTCAATGGCCGGAAAATCATATCCAACATTGCTGACTGGCAGGCCTCCGGGGGCAAGCGGGTGGAAGATGTGATTGGGAAAACCGACCTGGAAACCTTACCGCCTGAACTTGCACTTTCGATCCAGGAACTAAACCAGGTGGTGATCCAATCCGGGATATCGATCATCAACCGTGAGCAACCCGGGCTGGATGCCCAGGGCAAACCGGCCTGGGTCCTGTCTTCCAAGGTGCCCCTGCACGATGCCCAGGGAAAAGTGATCGGGCTGGTAGGGATTGACCATGATATCAGCGGACGCAAGCAGGCTGAGGAAGCTCTTAAAGAAAGCCAGCAATCCTACCAGGCGCTGGTTGAGCAGATTCCCGGCGCCATTTACCGGGACGCGCTGGATGAAAAAGCCACATCACTCTACTTTAGTCCGCAGATCAAGGCTATTACCGGCTATTCGCCCGAAGAATGGCTGGAAGACCCGGATTTTTGGCTCAATTCCTTATTTCCTGATGATCGCGTCCGTGTAATGGCAGAAAATAAAAGACATCTCGAGACTTTTGATAAGTTTAAATCCGACTACCGAATCCTGGCGCGCGATGGTCGTATTGTATGGGTACACGATGAAGCCATTACCATTCACGACTCATCAGGAAACCCGCTTTATGACCTGGGTATCATAACTGATATCACCGAGAGTAAACGCTTTGAATTGGCCCAGAATGCAATTAACAGGATCACCCGGGCTGAGATAACCAGCGAAGGGATCGATGAGCTATACCATTCCATCCATTCCACTCTTGGCGAATTGATCCCGGCAGACAATTTCTACATTGCTTTGATCGATCCGCACAGTGGTTTGGTTAGCTTCCCTTATTATGTCGATCATTTTGACGAACCGCCAATCGGGATGACACAAGTCCAGGGACTGACCGGATATATCATTCGTAAAGGTCGTCCCTTCCTGGGTACCCGGGAGATCGTTGAACGACTCATTGAGCAAGGGGAGGTAGAGGAAGTTGGAACGCCTGGTGAAGACTGGATGGGTGCGCCTTTGAAAGTGGAAGGGCGTATGATCGGCGTCATGGCGATTCAAACGTACACGCCGGGTCTGCATTTCAAACAGGAAGACTTGAATTTCCTGGAGTTGGTCTCCACCCAAGTGGCCCAGGCGATCGAACGCAAGCGCCTGGAAGAGGAAATAAAAAACCTGTCATTGACCGATGAGTTGACCGGTGTGTACAACCGGAGAGGTTTCACACTTCTGGCAGAACAGGAGATGAAACTGGCCCAACGAAATAAACGCGGTGCATTGTTGTTCTTCGTCGATGTGGACCAGTTGAAGAAAGTTAATGATACCTGGGGACATGCCCAAGGGGATCTGGCCTTGATCGAGGTTGCCTCCATCTTGAAGGAAGCCTTCCGTGAAGCGGATATTCTGGCTCGCCTCGGCGGGGATGAGTTTTTGGTTCTTGCTCCGGATCTTTCTGAGGAAAACGCGGCGATCCTGAACAACCGCATTCAGGCTTCTCTTGAGGCTCGCAACCGGCAAGGTCAACGACCTTACCAATTGAACCTGAGTATGGGCATCGCACGTTATGATCCCAAAGCTCCCTGCACTGTAAATGAGTTGATCGCCCTGGCAGATAACCTGATGTACCAACAGAAACACGGGAAGAAAGAAATCAAATAGCCGCAAATCCATTCATCGTATAACGAAAAACAAGAAAAAGCTGATATCCGGCCGCGTAAATGACGCGGCCGGTTGTGTTTCATATCTGGCTAATCCAGGAAACCCGGTAAGCCTTTGAAGAATCACGCTTGGGGGATTAAAGAGAAGCAGCTCTGTGCTCCGCGTGGATAAGAAAGCCCAGAAGCCTCGTTCATCGAATCAAAATGGGTAAAAAGATCTGATAACCGCCTTCACTAACATCATGACCGGTCGAATTGCTGGATGGGTTGTAGGTGCTGCCGCCCGAATAAGTGGCGGTCAGGGTTTTACTCCCGGAGGTGGTGGAAGCCAGGGCACACGCGCCTGCTCCACCTGCCAACGTTGTGGTGCATGTGGAATTGCCGTCTGTAATTTCCATGCTGCCGCTGGGGATGCCATAGGAACCATTTACCGATACCGAAACGGTGTAGCTCTGGTTTACGAAGCTAGGGTCGGGTTTATCGTACGTGATCGTGGTGGTACTGGGCCTTGAATTGACTGTATGCGTACTCGAGTCATTGGAAGCGCCGTAGATATTATTGCCAGAATAGGTCGCGATCAGGGTCTTGCTCCCTGAGGTCATAGAGGTCAAGACGCATGAACCCGCTCCGGAGGTCAATGAGGCGGTACAACTGCCTCCGGTACCGTCACTTATTCCCACCGTACCCGTAGGTGTGCCGTACGAGCCGCTCACCGTCACCGAAACGGTATAACTCTGGTTCACAAAGCTGGGATTGGGTGTGTCATTGGTGAGGTTGGTGATGCTGGCGGCCTTATTAACGGTATGGGTGGCGTTGGCGCTGGAAGTATTGTATGTAGTGTCTCCGGCGTAGTTGGCTGTCAGGGACTTACTCCCGGAGGTCGTAGATGTCAGGGCACATGAACCTGCGCCGGCGGACAGGGTAACCGAACAATTCCCCCCACTTCCATCGCTTATGCTAACATTGCCGGTTGGAGTGCCATAGGATCCGCTCACGGTTATGGAGACTGTATAACTCTGGCTTGCAATACTCGGATCGGGGGTATGGTTCGTGATCGTGGTATTGCTGGCGGCTTTGTTGACGGTATGTGCAGTGGTGTTGCTGGAGGTTTTGTACGCAGTATCTCCGGAGTAGCTGGCGGTCAGAGTCTTGTTTCCAGAGACTGTGGATGTCAACACGCAAGAGCCCGCGCCAGACACTAACGTAACCGGGCAACTGGCGCTTCCATTAGAAATATTCACACTGCCTGTGGGCGTTCCATAAGGGCCGCTCACCAAGACCGAGACGGTATAGCCCTGGTTCACAAAACTAGGGTCAGGTGTATCGCTCGCGATCGAGGTTGTGCTGGTGGCCAGGTTAACAGCATGGAGGGTAGTTTTAATGGAAGAATTGTAGGTCGAATCACCGGAATACGTGGCGGTCAGAGTCTTGCTTCCGGAGGTTATGGAGCTCAAGGCGCACGAACCTGCCCCGGATGCTAACGTGACGCTGCAATTGGCGCTCCCGTCAGAAATAATTACAGTGCCGGTTGGAGTGCCATATGAGCCACTGACAGTGACCGAAACCGTATAGCTTTGGTTCACAAAACTTGGATCAGGTGTATCGCTTGGTATCGAGGTCGTGCTGGTGGCCTTGTTGACGGTATGGTCCGCGGTGTTGCTGGAGGGATTGTAAGCATTATCTCCGGCGTAGTTGGCAGTCAGAGTTTTGTTCCCAGAGGATGAGGATGTAAGGGCACATGAGCCTGCGCCGGAAGATAACGTGATGGTACAACTGCCTCCGGTACCGTCACTTATTCCGACTGTACCAGTAGGTGTGCCATACGCGCCGCTCACAGTCGCCGAGACGATATAACCCTGCTTCACACTGCTCGGATCGGGAGTGTCATTCGTGAGCGTGGTGATGCTGACGGCCTTATTAACCGTGTGTGCAGCCGAGTTACTGGAGGAATTGTAAATAGTGCTACCGGAATACGTGGCGGTCAGGGTTTTGCTTCCGGAAGTTGTGGTGGTCAGGGTGCATGAACCCGTTCCGGAGGATAACGTGATGGTACAACTGCCTGCGCTTCCGTCACTGACAACCACAGAACCAGTAGGCGTGCCGGATGAGCCGGTGACATTGACCGAAACGGTATAGCTCTGGTTTACAAAACTTGGGTCGGGCGAATCGCCGGTTATGCTGGTGAGGCTGGCGGCCCTGGCCAGGTATCCGCTGTCTGAAGTACTGAACCCGCTGCAGCCGGATGGACTGCAGGCTTTCACAAAGTACCAGTAGGTTGGTCCGACCGTGGCGGCTGCATCGTTATATGGCGAAGCCGCCGGTGAACCCAGCAGGGTCGCGCCGCTGCTGGAGTTGGAAGTGTTGCGGTAGACCTGATAGTAAGTTGCACCGTTCGAAGCATTCCACGTAATATTTATACGGTCAGAATATGTACCATCTGTGGCGCTGACACCTGTAGGTGCAGTCAGAGCGCGGAAGCCGCTGTCCGAAGCACTGAACCCACTGCAGCCGGACGCGTTGCAGGCTTTTACGAAATACCAGTAGCTTGTACCCATAGTCGCGCTCGTATCATTAAAGGGGGAAGCAGCCGGTGAACCCAGCAGGCTTGAGCCGCTGCTGGAATTGGAAGTGTTGCTATAGACCTGATAGTAAGTTGCACCGTTCGAAACATTCCATGCAATACTGACCCGGTCAGGGTACGTACCGTCGCTGGCGCTGATCCCGGTGGGAACGGCTGGCAGGCTGTTTGGTGCCAGGTTGACAATGCTGACCGATTGTAGAAGCATGTTCGAATAACTGCCGCCCCAGGTCATGGGATGGGTCAGGAAGTCCCACGTATCGTGGATGTAAACCGTGTTGGTGGCACTGTCATAACCTAACCCAACCACGGTATGACCGGCCAGGTTAAGCATGACCGGCCGGCCGGCATCGATTTGTGCCTTGTACATCTCATAGGTGAATCCGCCGCCATTGTTATCCGTTTTCTGGTTGTAACAGTCCGTTACCGTGTAACCTCTCGCCTGGTAAAAAAGTTTACGGCCATATGTGCCATCTTGTGTTACGTTGTATGTGACCATGTCATTACAGGTCAATGGGGTCGAGTCTGTTGTCCAATTATAGAAAGCGGTCGATCCGTCCGAGTTCCCAAAAGCGGATTGGCTGGTTTTCATGTAATCGCCAATCGCATCCCCCAAGCTGTGCTGTGCCCAGCCACCTGTTATATAGGGATCTTGGGCGGCACTATTATAAGCAGCCCAATAATCATCGATTGAGCCGCGCGTCGTCCGGCCATCCAGCCCGTTGCGTGAGGCCGTCAAAGGACACTGCGCGTAGCTGGCCCCGGCGCCATCCGTCCATGTACCCCAAACATTGCTATCCACCGGCATCACGCCACCATTCGTAGGGCCGGTATACATATTTGAATAGCCATTCTGATCATAGTAGGCCGCAATCATCGCCCCCGAGGTGGCCGAGCAGCCAAATGACCAACCATAGGCGGGAACGTTAAGAGTCACATCCCCCTGCGCCGAGATGCCTTCCGTCACATCCACACTTGGGCGTGCAAACCCGGGTGGCGGCGTGGGCGGGCCGTCGATGATGGTCTCTTCGATCTGAATCCCGTTCGACAGCGTAATCTCATTCTTCGTGAAATAAGGCCGGGTGGGTTGCAGGGTTGCCGTGGGAGCCGCTCCCTGGGCGTGGACAACCGGCGAGTTGCCTATCCCGAGACATAAAGAAACCACCAACCCGACCAGAACAAATCCGAGCACGGTTTTCCGGATAGGTTTACACGAGTTGACCTTCATAACAGGCTCCTAGGGAGATAAGCTTTGAAATAAGATATCCTGGTCTGTACGAGGTATTTTGTTTGAAATCCAAAATGGAACTGAGGCTTTCTGTTCCTAAAAACGACAGGCATATAAATTATCTGCCGACGGGGGAAGAGCATTAATGCAGAATCAATATATTGTCAGGGCATTGAATTGTGGCTAATGTGACCATTGCCTTGAAGGTAATGGTCAGATCGCATTAAGCAAGATTTGAGAATTCAGTCTGGCGGTTCTGAGGCCTCTTCCGCCCTACATTTTTTTCAGCAATTCTGCCTTCTTGATCTGGAACTCAGCCTCAGTCAACACACCATGTTGGCGCAGAGTGTCCAGTTGTGCCAGTAAATCTGCCAGGTTGGGCAGTGGGCGCACCGGAGCGGCTGCCGCGGGTGTTTCCAGCTTTTCCTTGGCATTGATCATCGTAGTCTTGTATTGGATCGGCCGCCCGATATGAGATAACTTGTTCACGCCCAACTCACTGGCGGTCAGGATCTCGATATCGCCGTATCCAAGCATCCGCCCCAGGAAGGATTGGGTCAATTTCACGTCATTGACCTTCTCCAGCGAGGAATCGGTCACGTTCTTGCTGAACACGCCCGCAAGTTGGATTACGCGCCGGTTGGTTACCACAAACTTGCGGTTCGACCAGACCAGCACATCCCTGCAAAGACTGATGAGCGGGAAGATCAGCAGCAGGTACCCAAGCGCCACCAGTGGATTCAGCAGCCAAAAGGCCCAGATCAAGGAGACCAGCACCACCACTGCCACGGACAAGAGGACCTCACTTATAATTTCTCCGGCCAGCACCAGCCAGTGCTGGTGAGTCACAAAAAGTATCTGCTCATTTTCTCCCAATAAACTTTTCAGATAATTGTCACTCATAATTGCCTCCTCCATGGAATGTCTCAATAGCTCAAGGTTGGAATATAGATCCAAACAAAACCAGTATAGCAATCTCGCGGAGTTAATGCAATCCTTTTTCCACCCAGTTCTCCAGCACTCCGATCAGGAACGTGGCGTGGGGAGGGATTCAACAATATGCAGTGAAAAAGAATTGAACATAGCACACAGATTACTGGATAAATTAGATTGAATAAAAATTTATCCCCTCCCCCGAAAGAGGGGAGGGGATAACTCACTATTGCCCTTATCTTATGGTTATTTACTTGCTCATGGTAATGTCCATGCTGAAATCAGCCGGATCATCGTTACTCCAGGTCAGATCATCGCCATAGGCGTCGAGATATCCATCCGCACTGGCAATTACCGTGTAGGGGGTGTTGCGGTTAAGCTTTACTGGAAGAACATACCCACCGTTGGAGTCGGATTTGGTAAAGGACAGCACGTCACCCTTGGGGAAACCGGCTGCCGACCAGCTGTCAAAATTAACCCCGGTGTTTAATACGATGATATATGCCCCGGAGATGGGGTTATTGGTATCCTGGTCGGTCACGGTTCCGGAGAGTTGAATGCCGCCTTTGCTGTTGGGCTTGGGCGCGGGGCTGGCAGTATTGCCCACCACCACCTCTGACTGGGCTAACGCAGCATTGTTATCCCCGGCAGATAGTGACAGATGATAGGTGCCATCCGCCAGGGGATCGCCCTGGTTGCTGATGGATGTGCCATAAGTGCCTTCCGTACCCTGGTCCCAAGTATACGAGCCCGCGTAAACCTCCTGACCGTCCTGCGTCCAGGTTTCACTCCACTTTTCACCATTTACAAAACCACTGAAATTGAAGGACGAGGCCAGCACGCTTGCCCCGCTGGGATAAGAAGTCACCTGGTCGGCCAATTTTCCCTGCGAATCCACCGTGAACCAGGTAATCGGACCGATCTGTTCATTGCCGGTAGCCTGTGCCGGGCTTTGGCCTGAGCTTTGTGTATATGGGCTGACATAGGCCATCTCGTTCTGGGCTGCCTTGATCAGCGGAAGAGCCAGGTTGATCGGCCGCAAGGCATTGATGAATCCTCCGATCGGGATGCAGGTGTCCTGACTGTTTATTTGCCCATCGCCATTGGTGTCCTGGATGACCCGGCAGTCAGTCGCCTCGGTATTGGCACCTGAGGAGGCTATGCTGGGAACGCCGATCAGTTGGCCCTGTTCATTGGTGCCCATGCCTCCGGAGTTCCCGCCTGAGATGGTTGCATCGGTCTTGATCCAGGCCCGGTCGCCCAGGTTTTCCTCGGCAGTGAAACCAGCTACATCGCCGGAAGTGAAGGTGATGGTGTCTCCACCGATGGCTGGAAAGCCCAGGATATTGATGCGATCGCCTACATGAACCTGGTCTGAGTTGCCCAGGGGAACGAAGGGCAGGTTCAGACTGGATGTATCAACACTTTCGCCTTTTACAGTCGAGGTGATCTGCAATACTGCCAGGTCCATGAAGCCGTCAATTGCCTTAACTTCAGCACGATAAGCGTAGACCGGCGGCTGATCCTCGGATTTTACAATGCCGACCACCAGCGCATCCGGTTTCGAATCGGGTTCACCGACCGCAGCCGGATCGGCCACATGCGCATTGGTCAGGATCAGGCCATTTGCGCTGATGATCGAACCGGAGCCCACGTAGAACGGGATGATATCCCCATTCTTGATGTGAACACCGAAGATTTGGACCGTTGCCAGGATCAAAGTGGAACGGGGTACACCGCTATTGTTATTATTCTTGCCATTATTATTGTTGGCGTTCGTGCCAGTGTCACTCACCGGGGTAGGCAAAGGGGTGGGGGTGACGACGGCCGGGGTAGGACCGCAGGCCAGGATTGCCAATCCAAGCATGCTCACTGCCGCCCAGATTCGGGATTTATTGGAGTTTTTATTCATTTTAAACCTCCACCTTTAATTTTTGACCGAAACCAGGAAGCGCTGGAAACGACCCAGGTCAGCATCGTAGACAGATTGGTCGGCCCGATAACTGACGATGATAGCCTGACCGGCATTGACAAAGATGTAGTCCAGGCCGCGCACTACTGACGGGAGCACCACATGGTTCAAGTTGGAAGCCGATTCGACATAAACGTAATCAATTTCAATCGCCTTGCGCCCCTGCACCAGCACCTCCTGTTGTTTTAGGACGCGGTAGCCGGTCAGCGCACTGCCGCGCTCCAGCGTTACCAGGCTGACGACCTGGCCTGCCTGTGCATCTGCCGGCACGGCTTCCACCTGTATCAGGTAAGTGGTACCGAAACCCTTGGAAGTGCGATCGGTGACATGCAGTACTTCGTTCCCGACCGGTTGTAGGGACAGCCAGCCAGCCGGTGCCTGGGCGCTGATGGTGCCGCTCTTGAAGGCCTGGCTGCGGTTTTCAACACTGGTTTTAAGCAGCCAGCCAGCCGCCAAAGCCAGCAGGGTCAGAAGCAAAACAGACAGCCCGGCGAAACGATCGCCTGGCATAACAATCCGTGAAGTTTTTATGGTTGTGCTCATGTTATGCTCCTATTGCGTCGCCAGGGCGGACTTGATGTTCCGGCGGATCAGCCAGACCAGCAGTCCCATCAAGCCGGCGGCGACGACTGCCGCCAGGATCAAACCCAACCAGGGGCTGGCAGCGCTTCCCGTCAGGCTGATTGCAGGATGAGTGATAAGACCGCGCAGCCAGTTGAACAAACCGTTGGCTACGGCTGCCAGGGTTACGCCCAACGGCATCCACCAGATGGGATTGGAACCGAATTTGGCTCGTCCCAGGAAATAACCTGTGATGCCGGCAAAACTGGCCTGTGCCAGGGCTACAACTGCCATGGCGATGACGCCCGCACCCAGATCCACACCGCCGTTGGCGATCACGAACTGGACGTTCAGTACGGTCGCATAGCCGAGGCCGGCGGCGGTGGCATAGATGATTCCGTCAGTGGGTTCGTCGAACTCGCCGGAGTTATAAATGCTAAATCGCACCGCGGCATATTTCAAAAATTCCTGAGTGAAGCCCACCACCAGGATACTGCCGACGATGGTGGTAAGCGTATCCGCATAGAGCCAATGGCTTACTCGGAAGACATTGTTCAGCAAAGGCGTGCCTACTGCGGCAGCCAGTAGTGCTCCCAGCGCAAAAACACCCAAAACATAACCCGCCGGCTCCGGTTCCAGCCGGTCCTGCTGGTAAAAAAAGACCAGCCAGATGGCTGCCGGTACCAGGGCCAGTACCACTCCAACCAGCATCAACGTGAACGGGTTGAACTGCGGTTTGATGAGGGCATCCAGGCCGTACACCACACCAACGAAGACGATGAGGACCACTACCAGGGCCAGGATCGCCCGCCAACTGCCCGGGCGCTCATGCGTGGCACTTTCGAAGTGCTCGGCGCAAAACCAGCGCCGGGCAATTGACTTGACACCTTCTTTTCCGCAGACACAACAAATTTGATTTGGCATTCCATATCCTCCTTAATTAGATAATTAATACCGGTATTATAACTGATTTAATGATTCTCTCATATTTGAAAGGGATTCATTTCCATCCATAAGTAATCTTGTAAAAGATTGGCAATTATGCAATTTTTCGAAAAGATTTTTTTGTGAGTTATGCATCCGTTTTTGCCTGTTAGGTGCGAAATATGCTAAAATGTTTTTCACGATAAACATGAAGCTGGAGCCAGAATGAAAAACATCATCCCCCCCGTAAAAGGGACGCGTGACTTCTACCCTGAACAGATGGCCGTACGCACCTGGCTGTATGCCACCGTCCGGCGTGTTTCGGAATCATTCGGTTACCAGGAATACGAGGCGCCCATCCTCGAAGCGTTGGCCTTGTATGCAGCCAAATCCGGCGAGGAACTGGTAAAAAAGCAATCCTACGTCTTCACCGACCGGGGCGGGGAGGAGATCACCCTGCGACCTGAGCTGACCCCTTCGCTGGCGCGCATGATCGCCCAGAAACAGGGCGAACTAGCTTTACCAGCGCGCTGGTGGTCGTTCGGCCCCTTCTGGCGCTACGAGAAAATGCAAAAGGGCCGCTCACGCGAATTCTTCCAGTGGAACATTGATCTGCTGGGCGTCAACTCTGCCGAAGCAGATGCTGAAATGGTGGCGGTTGCAGCCAGTTTCCTCAAAGCGGTCGGCCTGACACCCGAAAAAGCCTGCATCCTGGTCAATGACCGGCGTTTCATGGAGGCTGAATTTGAGGCGCTGAACATAACACCTGCAATGAAGACTGAGGTTTCCGGGCTGGTGGACCGCCGGGAAAAGATGGAACCGGCAGCCTGGGAGGCTTATGCCCTCGAAGTCGGACTTTCCCCTGCTCAGTTGGAGGGTCTGAAAAACCTGCTTGCGGATAAAGAAGCCTGGCGACGTTCTGCCGATCTGGTGCGCCTGTTTGCGGCACTCAAGGCACTGGGAGCAGATGAGTACGTGCGCTTCGACCCAAACATTGTGCGCGGCCTGCTCTATTACACCGGCACAGTCTTCGAGGCCTTCGATGTCAGCGGCAGCGTCCGGCGTGCCATCCTGGGCGGCGGTCGCTATGACAACTTGCTCAAAGATGTAGGCGGTGAACCTCTCCCGGCCGTGGGTTTTGCGATGGGCGATGTGGTGATCGGGATTATCCTGCAGGAACTGGGGCTAATCCCCACACTGGCCACCTCTCCGGCATCTGTGCTTGTGACCGTCTTCTCTGCCGAGTTGCAGCCCGGGTCGCTTGCTTTGGCAGCTGAACTGCGCCGAGCTGGACTCAACGTTAATTGTTACCCCGAACCTGTCAAACTGCCGCGGCAGTTCAAGTTTGCCGATCGGATGGGTATGCGGGTTGTGCTGGTGCTCGGCCCGGACGAGGCTGCCAATGGGAATATTACAGTTAAAAACCTGTCCAGCGGCACACAGGAAGTGCTGAAGCGTACTGCTGTTTTGGAGGCGGTCAAGCGCATCCTTGAAAAGAGTTAATCGCACTGGACTAACCATCCCGGCATAGGATGTCTGCGGCTCAATGGCTTCATTTCTTATACAAGCTTAAGAAAATAGAAATCATGGGACAAGTTGAGACCAGACTGGGTGTAATCTTTTGTTTGAAATTACAAATTTCGATGTATAATAAAATATACATTTAGTCTGGTATTTAGCTGAGATAGCTTGGTATTTCTTGGAAAGTACGGGATATCTGACAGGTGAGGAGATGACTGAGTTGCTGGAGGACATAAAAAAAACGAGGGAAACGAAACTTGGATCATCACAACGATGCCCTTACATTGGTCTTGCGTCTGACCATTACACTGTATTTTCCAATCCAACCCAGTGGAATCGGTGTTTCCTTATTAAGCGAGCCGCTCAAGTAGCGCTGGAACATCAGACTTCGTTCTGTCTGACACCCAGCTATTCTGAATGTGATGTCTTTAAAAGAAACCTGACTGCTGCTCTTCCCAAGAATATCAGACTCAATCAATATGGGGATATAAAAAGGGATATTTTCCTGATCAGTTTAGGATTAACCCTGAGCGTGCTCTTTTTAATCGGGTTACGTTTTTGGCTGGGTTCTATGAATGGTTTCTTGGGGTCTCTTGAGGGCGGACTTTCCAACCGGGCGCCGATTTTTGGGTTTGTTTCACAAAAGACTCTTACATCTACTCCCACTGTAACCTTTACGCCTTTTACACCCTCCCCGACTCCCACCTTTACACCAACGCCCTCATCAACTTCGACACCAACAGCAACAGCAACACCCACTTCGACACCAACGGCAACATCCACTTTAACACCAACAGCATCCCCTACGATATACTTTCCGACATTTACTCCTTCAAAGACGGACCGTCCTGCTTCGAATAACCCTAGGCCTCCGACCCCTGCCCCATAGCCGGCAGAGATCTTGCCTTATGCCGGCCTGTTCCTGAATCCTGCCAATTAAGGCTGGATGCTCCTTAACAAATTTACAATCCGAAGCAGCCAGAAAACCGGAATACTATGCGGAGGTGGGGATAGGCAAATTAAGCAATGAAATGGCTTGGCCAGTAGCCCAAAACGCTACTGTTTGGATGATATGCTGGACTACAATTTAATATCATTTTTCGTGCTAGATCTAATAGGGTTGTCATATGAAAAATTTGCGTAGATCTACCTCTCTAATCATGGCAATCGTGCTCATGCTCACTAATATATCGCCGGCGTTGGCTGATGGTTTTTTACTGACGGTCACCATAGATGGCAGCGGCACAGTAAACATTACTCCGCCTGATATTAACTGCAACTCGACCTGTACTAACACCTTGTCTGATCCAGAAGTCACGCTGACAGCCACAGCCACCACAGGCTCTTTTTTTGCGGGCTGGTCAGGCGGAGTTTGTTCAGGAGTTGACCCTTGCGTTGTCATTATGGATGCAGACAAAGCGGTCATGGCCACCTTCACGTTGGATAGCACTGCACCGACCGTGGATACGTTTACGGTCACCACGCCGTCCACCAGTCTCAATATCCCCATCACGGCTTTCACGGCTACTGACACGGTCGGTGTGACCGGTTACCTGGTCACCACGTCTACCACACCGCCCTTGGCAGGTGACTCGGGTTGGGCCGCCACGGCGCCGACGACCTATACGGTTGCAGCAGATGGCAGCTACACCCTGTACCCGTGGGCCAAGGATGCTGTCGGCCATGTTTCCAGTGCATTCGCTACCCCGCGCGTGGTTTCGGTTGATAGCACC
>JADGQB010000076.1 GCA_017882145.1 Anaerolineales bacterium | reverse complement strand
TTCATCTGTCATTGAGAGCGAAGCGAAGCAATCTCCCAATTTCCATTAGGTTTCCATTTATTTGTCTGTAAGATTGCTTCGGCGGAAGAACACCGCCTCGCACGTGTGCCTGCGGCCCAGTGCAGGCAATGACACCTATTTCCTAATTGGCAGAAATTAACCAGTTTGGAGGTTGTACGGCCTGTCCTTTCTGACGGGGTAAAACCCACCCGTTTGGAGGATGGCAGCCGGCGGGGCGGGGAGTATACTCCGGGGAAATAAGGAGTAAATATGTCCAATATACTGGTAGAACTATCCAATTCCATGGCGGCTGCCACCGAAAAAGCCGCGGCTTCGACCGTTTCCGTCAATGCCCGCCGGCGCATGCCGGCCAGCGGGATCGCCTTTGCCCCCGACCTGGTACTGACCGCCGACCATGTGATCGAACGCGAAGAGGGGATCACCGTCCTGCTGGCAAACGGCACGGAAGCAACCGCCAAACTGGCCGGGCGTGACCCCGGCTCGGACCTGGCAGTGCTGCGCCTGGAAAAAGAGCGCACCACCCCGGCCGAACCGGCCAAGCAAGCCAGCATCGGCCAGCTGGTCCTGGCGCTCGGCCGGCCCTCCCCGGAAGGGATCGAAGCCAGCCTGGGCGTCGTCAGCGCCATGGGCGGACCGGTACGCACACCGCAAGGCAGCCTCGACAAATACATCCGCACCGATACCACGCCCTACCCGGGTTTCTCCGGCGGGCCGCTGGTGGATGCGGAAGGAAAAGTGGTGGGAATCAACACCTCCGGTTTCGGACGCGGCGTGACCCTGACCATCCCGGCCGAGTACGCCTGGAAAGTGGCCGAACAACTGGCCCGCAGCGGCTCGGTGAAGCGCGGCTACCTGGGTGTGCGCAGCGAGGCGGTCGAACTGACGGAAACTGCCCAGAAGGCGCTAAACCGCAAACAAGCCAGCGGACTGCTGCTGGTCAGCGTGGAGCGCAAGAGCCCGGCCGAAGCCGGCAAGCTGATCGTGGGCGATATCCTGGTTGGCATTGAAGGCCAGCCCGTACCGGACCACGACGCACTCTTTGCCCATCTGACCGGTGAGGCGGTCGGCAAGTCCATCCCGATGCAGGTGCTGCGCGGCGGCGAACTGCAGACCTTCGCAGTGGAGATCGGAGCGCGCCCATGAACGCGACTACATTGATAAACAGCGCCCTGGATGAACTGCTGGGGCGTGTCCGCCCGTCGCTGGCGCTAATCACGAATGGTCGGCGAGGAAGCGGGGCAGGTGTGCTGGCGGGGGCCGGACTGGTGCTGACCAACCTGCACGTAGTCGGTCGGGCGCGGTCGGTGCAGGTCATCCTGGATGATGATACCCACTACGATGCGAAGGTGATTGCCAGCGACCCGAAGGTGGACCTGGCCCTGCTGCAAATCCCGGCCAATGGCCATACCCCGGCGGTAATCTCTTCTGCAACCCCGCGCCCGGGCGAACTGGTGTATGCCTTCGGGCATCCCTGGGGCCAGCGCAACGTGCTGACCGGGGGCGTGCTCTCGGCCGTCACACGCATACGCGGCCGGGATGGGGACGTGCCGGTCTTGCGGGCGGACGTGCAACTGGCGCCGGGCAATTCCGGCGGTCCGTTACTGAACGCAGCCGGAGAAGTAATCGGCCTGAACGCGATGATCTTCGGCGGTGACCAGAGCGTGGCCATCCCTTCCAGCTTGATCCGCTCTTTCCTGGCCGGAGCCCGCAAAGATTCAGTCCCGGAGGGCGTGCTTTGATCCGGGTGGCAGTCCTGGCTCCAGCCCTGGCCCTGCGCATCGGTCTGCGTGAAGTGATGGGCGGTCTGCCGGATGTGGAAGTGGTGGCAGAATCCGGCCTCCCGCAGGGGTTGCCTGCGGCGGATGTGTGGGTATTGACCTCGGCGGATTTCATTGGAGAGATGGACCAGGAAAAAGCCCAACCACTTTTGTTATTGACAGATGACCCGGACGAAGTGGCGCGCTTATCCGGGCTGCCCGTCTGGGGTATCCTGCCGCTGGATGCCAGCGCCGAAGAACTTTCGGCGGCCCTGCACGCACTGGCGGAAGGTTTATGGGTGGGCGCACCGGCGCTGGTCCAAAGCCTGCTGGAGCGGCACCCATTGCCAATGCTGGAACATGGTGAACAGGTGGTCAACCGGTTGACCGAACGCGAGCGCCAGGTGCTGCAACTGACTGCCCAGGGGCTTCCCAACAAACAGATCGCCAGCGAGTTGGAAATCAGCGAGAATACGGTCAAGTTCCATCTTTCATCACTGTATGCCAAGCTGGGCGTCACCAGCCGGACGGAAGCCGTGCGGGCCGGGGCGCGCCGTGGGTGGGTCGTGTTGTAAGACTCTAGGAATTTTCAAGAATTCGCTCAAAGGCCTGGAGGTAGCTTGAATCCAGGCTTTGCTTGCGCAGCATCCAGTACTCCGCCCCCCAAAAGAGATAGGCAAAAAGCGGGACCTGTTCCCCAAACCAGCCCAGGCAGGCGTTATAGTTGCCGAGGATGTGTTCCGGCAGGCAGCTGTACATAGCCTGGTTGTGCGGATTGGTGGGAACCGTCACCGCTTCCCAGGGTTCCGCCTGTCCTTCCGCGATCAGCAGTTTTTTGTGATGAGCAACAGCCCAGGCGAGCAGTTGTTTTCGCCTGGCCTGGTGGGACGGGCTCTGACTGCCATCCAGGTAGAGCGTCCGGCTGCCAAAAGGCAGCAGGGCATGGCGCGGATAATAGTCAATCCCAACCATATCTGCCAGGCGCTGAGCGACCGCCAAAGAATCGCCCTGGTCTTTTGTCCGCCACCATTGGGAGATGCGCACGGGTAAGGAAGTCGGTAGGAAACCGTTCATCATCAGCGGCCGGGTGGGATCGGCTTGCCGGAGGGCGCGGGCTTCCTGCTCAACAAAGGCCGCCTGCAAGCGCCAGGAATGCTCCACCCCCAGCGGGTCGACCGCTTCATGTTCAAGCTGCCAGGCGAGGATGGACTCATGCTCCTTATAGCGCTCCACCAGGCGGACTATAAATTCGGTTGCGGCCTTCAGGAGCAGCGGGTATTCAGAAGGCCTGACCAGTCTGTGTTCCTGGAATGGTTGAACCAACCGGTGACCGGGAACGAAGAACTCCGGATAACCGAAGGTCTTCAGCGGGCCAAGACACAGGATGATGTGCTTCCCGGCCCGTTCGGCAGCTTCGACCTGCCAATCCAGCTCATCCGGCTCGAACGCACCCGGTCCGGATTCGATCTGGTTCCAGTAGGCTCCCAGGCGGATGATTTGAAAAGGGTAGGCAAGCAGAGCCTGAAGGGTGGAGTGCACGTCCAGGCCAAAGGCAGACGCCTGGAGCGGGCGAAAAGTGATCCCCAGGCGGGTGGAGCCGCGCGGCGCCACCGGGAGCTGCTGCCAGGCATTCGTCAGGGGTTGGACTGCCGGCTTCAACCGAAATTCCAATAATTGCATGTCAATGCTCCTGCAGGAATACGGCTAATAAACCCGCGGAATAAAACGCTTGGTGCGGCGCATATACTCGATATAAGGCTGGCCGATCGTTTGGATCAAAGCCTGCTCTTCGATATTGACGCGGTAGATATGACCGAAAAAAACGCACAAGAGCAGGCAGATCAGGCTGGCCCAATTGGTCACAACCAGGCCCACACCAAGCATGGTCAGGAAGGTGCCAGTGTAGGCAGGATGGCGGATCAGGCGATAGGGGCCATGTTGAACCACCTGCTGGTCAGGGGACACGACAACAGCCCGGGTAAAATAGTGCCCCAATACCCAAATGGAATACCAGCGCAAGCCAACCCCCATCAGAATGGCGGCTTCACCCACGAAAAAGAGAGCGGTGCGCGGCCAGTGCATGGCGGCCGCCGGGAGCAACCAGGCGAGTAAGAAATTCAAGGCCAGGCCGGTCCACTGAAACCCGAGCAGGATGCCTAAAGATCCGCGATCCTGGATCAAACCTGCTTTCCTGGAGACCTTCGCCATCTGGCGAGGCATGCCGACCATTTCCGGGACCAGCCAGACCAGGCAGGTTGCCAGAAAAAGGCCGGCCGCAGCCGGGTAGGTATAAATGATGGGAAGCAAAGTCGTTCTCCCTATAACAACGCCGGCTGGAACAAACGCCGGTACAGGTCGGATTGCAGCCGATTTTCCGGGTCAAATTGACGCTTGAGCTGCAGGAAGGTCTCGAGGGATTGCTCCCCGATACTCTGGCGATATTGGGGGGCTGTCAGATAGTGATCCTTGGCGAGATAAAATTTCCCACCCGCTTCGATGACGGTTGCGATCATATGCTGAAGGACTTGCTGCAAGTGCTGTGCCGTCTGAGGGGTGCGGGCGTAATTTAATTCCAGGGAAAAACCATCCAGCTGGTAGCTCAATAAAAATTGATCACGCCGGTGCCGCTTAATGATGCACCACAGCGGGATACTGTCGTGTTTTTGTGAATAGCGCAGGACTTCCTTGAATATAAATGGCGCAGCTGGCAGCGGAACAAACGCCTGGAAGGTCTCAACTCCCTGCGGGAACATGGCATGATACCCGCTAAAGGCGGCCGAGGGCCAAAATGTATAGGGTACCAAGCCGCGCAGGTGGCTCTGCTGAGCACGCGGCCTGCGTCCCCACCAATAATTGAGACGGTTAGCCATATGGACCCCGGGAAACAGCGCAGGGCGGCTCAAGCCAGCCAGCAGAGTGACGATCGATCCTTCCAGGCGTTCAATTCTGTTATGTGTTGAAAATGCCGAGGGGCGTGGTTCAGCGGATGGACTCAACGCTGCACTGGTGACATGACCTCGCCCAAGCTGGCTGCCGCGGGCAAAACCATCCAGCCAGGCTTCCATGAAATCGCTGTTATTTTCCTCCTCTGCAAAGATGGCAAAGATACCATCCAATGCAGCCGCGGACCGCCTGCGGACGGAGACGTGCCCGGAAGCCATATGCTGTAGTTGAACGGTGATTGAGGTGGTAATCCCCAATAAGCCCAGGCTGCCAACGAAAGCATGAAAGAGCTGTGAATCCTGTGCCGGGGAAAGCGTACGTAGTTCATCGGAGGGGAGCAGCACATCCAACGAGAGGACGGCAGCACCAAAGGGGCCGCATTTCCAGGCATTCCTGCCATTTACGTTCATGGCGACACAGCCCCCAACCGTGACCTGGGGCGTGGAAGGGGAAACGACCGGCCACCAACCAGCCTGCGCGGCCACCTGGATCATTTTCTGCAAAGTTACCCCCGGTTCGACGCACATGACCCCATGCTGCGCATCCCAGGACAAGATCCTGTGCATGGGGGTAAGATCCATAACGACACCCCCGGTATTCAAGGCGGCATCGGTATAGCTGTGGCCGGCTCCGTGAGGAATCACTGAAAGGCCCTGGGCACGCGCGGCTGCCAGCGCGGCGTGAATCCCGGCCACATCGTTTACCTTGTACACAAAACAGGTTGAACTTGCTGACTTACTCCAGTTGGTGAGGGCAACCTGTTCCGTTTGAACAGTCACAGATTATCCTATAAGGGTTGAAGTGACAAATTACTGTTGAATGCCTTGATCATAAATAATTGTAACATGGCAGGCATTCCCGGATTGGTGAAGGGTCTTAGAGACTCCTGAGAAAGCCACAGAAATGGCATGACCCTTTGTAACCATGGAAACGGGAGAGTAATTTATCCAATTTGCATCCGGGGACATTTCCACCTACAATAGGGCAGAAAATCCATGCCTAACACAACGATTAATGCGCATTTTCAACGTCTGATCCGTCTTCTGGAGCTGGAAGCCGAGGCCGAAAAGCAGGAAGCCCTGCGCGACATGCAGCGCCGTTCGCCGGCCGCGGCCGAAACCTCCGGCTCCACGTTGATCCATCTGGTCATCCGTGACGAGGAGGCCGGATTGGGCGGGCGCATCCTGTTGACGCTTGGCAAGCGCAACCAGACTCTTAATTTGCCCTGGACGCGCCTGGGAACCGGCACACCGGTCATTCTCTCTGAAGAAGGCCGGCAGAGCTCAGACGAAGGCTGGCGAGGCGTGGTCAGCCGGCTCTCCAAAGACAGCCTGCAGGTTGCTTTTTCGCAATGGCCGGAACCCGAATCCGAGCGGCCCAGCTTTCGGCTCGACCGTTTCACTGACGAGATCTCAAACCAACGCCAACAGGAGGGGTTGGAGAAAGCCAACCAGGCAGCAAACTCACGTTTCGCGGATTTGCGTGACGTTTTGCTGGGGCTTCGTTACCCAGCCTACCACCTGGTTGACAGCCCGGCGCCGCTTAACACTAGCCTGAACGATTCACAGTTGGAAGCAGTCCGCTTTGCACTCTCAGCCGAGGACGTGGCGATCATCCACGGCCCGCCTGGAACCGGAAAAACCACCACACTTGTCGAACTGATCCGGCAGATCACGCGGACTGGCCAGCGCGTCCTGGCTGTGGCTCCCAGCAACCTGGCCGTCGATAACTTGTTTGAAAAACTACTCATCAGCGGTGAAAAGGCCATTCGAGTTGGGCATCCGGCACGCGTGCGCCCCGACCTGCGGTACCAGACGCTGGATGCGCTGGCCGAGAAACATCCCAATCTCAAGCTGTCACGCAAACTGGCGCGGGATGCCTATGTTCTGCGTGTACAGGCTTCCAAATATACGCGAGCCAGACCAGAACCCGGCGAGCGACGCGCCAGGCGCCAGGAAGCCAAACAAATGCTGGCAGATGCGCGCAAAATTGAAGATCAGGTGGTCGCGAGCGTGCTGGATTCGGCCCGGGTCGTCTGCGCCACCCTGACCGGCCTGGACCGTGACATGCTGGGCAGCCAGCACTTTGACTGGTGCATCATGGACGAGGCCAGCCAGTGTACCGAAGCTGCCGCCTGGGCCCCGCTCCAAATCGCTGACCGGCTGGTGTTTGCCGGCGATCATTTTCAACTTCCGCCGACGATCATCTCTTCGCAGGCGGTCGCGCAGGGATTTAACGTCAGCCTGCTGGAACGACTGATCGGGCAGCTCGGTAAAGGGGTTGCGCGGCGTTTATCGGTGCAGTACCGTATGCACCAGCAGATCATGAAATTCTCATCGCAAGAGTTTTACGAAGACAGCCTGAGCGCCGACGGTACTGTGCGCGACCACCTGCTGCTTACATTGCCCGGCCTGGCCGCGAACGAGCTAACCGGAACCCCGATCGATTTCATCGATACCGCGGGTGCGAGCTACGACGAAAGCGTCGAACTGGAGGGCGACAGCCGCTATAACCTGCAAGAAGCCGACCTGGTGGTTAAAAAAGTGCAGTCTTTGCTTGCCTACGGGTTGGCCCCGACCGAGATTGCTGTCATTTCTCCGTATTCAGCCCAGGTACGTCTGCTGCGCGAACGCCTGCAACAGCCCGAAATGGAAATCGACAGTGTGGATGGCTTCCAGGGGCGCGAAAAAGAAGCGGTAATTGTCTCATTGGTACGTTCCAACCGTGAGGGGCTGATCGGCTTTCTGGAAGATGTGCGCCGGATGAATGTGGCCTTGACACGCGCCCGACGCAAACTGATCGTCATCGGCGACAGCGCCACCATCACCATCCATCCTTTTTATCAGCGCATGGTCACCTATTTCGAGTCAGTCGGAGCCTATCACTCGGTCTGGGAAGAGCGGGAGTAAGGCTGAAAATAAAGTACGATTAGCGCCTGGCGGGGAGGCCATTTCCGGGAAAAGGTAGTCCGTATTCCCCCCTCAAAAAATTAGAGTGACATCACAATAAACTGCGTCGGATTGGCCGGGTTATATTTTAACTTGAGTTTGTCGCCGACACGCGGGACTGCCATCCTGGAAACCATGGTTTTCCCGGTGATCTTGAATTCCGCTGCGATCATCGCCGGCTGTACCTTCAGGGTTAAGATCACCACCGGGTCCATATCGATCAAGATACCCGTATCCGTAATGGCCAGCACCTCGGCGGTTGCATCCAATCCATTTAAAGCCCACCAATGCTGCTGGTTGAGGATGCCGTCCATGGTTGACTGGGTGCGGTTATTGGCATCCTTTCCGTTGTTGAAAAGACCTGCCCCGTAGGTTCATCGTTCGGCTTCTTACGGCGCATAAGCAAGCCGGTTCCTTTTACGTATAATTAAGAATACAATTTTCTTATTATAGTGATAATGGAAACCTGTCTCCATCCCTACTTGGTACTAATCCGGCCGTGGGAGCATGCTTCCCTGGCTTGGGTGTGAAGCGGAACCGATTTTCCCCTGTTGGACCTTTCGCCAAAAAAAGGCGGTCCATTGGACCGCCCTGGTAATTTCTAGGCTTCGGGGCCGAGTTTTGCCATAATGTTGGCGATGCTCTTGAACTCCAGCCACCATTGTTCCTTGGGACGCTCGTGCTGCGAGTCGATCATGCGCTCGAAATCGCGCATATCGTGGAAATTAACCTGCCCTTTTTGCAGCCCGATGAAAGCGCAGTTTTCATCTTCCTTATTGCATTCATCGATCAGGTACTCCAGGCACAGGCGCGTCAGCCGGGTGGCCTGGATGCGGTCAAAGGGAGATGGATCGCCACCCTGTTGGAGGTGGCCCAGTATCGCCGGTCGCACGTCGAACACATCCTGACCTTCCTCTTCGAACAGGGCGCACATGAAGGGCGTGTTGTAAACCTTGTTGGCATATTCGGAACGCAGGATCAACCCCAGGCGTTTGCCGGCATCGAAGGCACGTTTAAGGTTGCCCACATCCACCTGCATATCCCGAAGGGTGACGCCCTCTTCAGGGGTGTAGACCCGCTCTGCACCCGTGGCGACGCCGCCCATCAACGCCAGGTATCCGCTCCAATGGCCCATTACCTCGACCACGAAGCAGCGCCGGGTGGCCACTGCAGACTGCTTAATCTTGTCCACAGCTTCGACGATGCTGTTCAATGCTGTGTCGGCCCCGATGCTGAACTCGGTGCCGGGCAGGTTATTGTTGATCGAAGCCGGCAGACAAATGATCGGGATGTTGAAGGCCGGGAAGTTTGGCCGGGAATTGAGCATGGTATGCACGGCTTCATAACCGTTCCACCCACCGATCACCATCAAGGCTTCGATATGTTTGTCCTCGATAACGCGCGCAATCGCATACAGGTCGCGGCCCTGGGGGACGAGGCGGCTGGTGCCCAGTTGCGATCCGCCCAGGGAAGCCCAGCCGGTTACGTCCATCCATTGCATTTCGTCGACTTCGCCTTTGGCGAGACCATCGAAACCGTTCTTGATCCCGAGCATGAAATGACCCTGGTCCAGACCAAGGCGGATCGCCGCCCGGGCAGCGGTGTTCATCCCGGGCGCGGGTGCTCCTGAATTCATGACCCCGATCCGGAAATGTTTCTGGTCAGGAGCGGATGGATGGGGCAGGGCGCGCACCATCGTCTTCAGGGTGTTAAAGGCATCCTTAAAACTGGAACTGCGCAGGCGCATCGCCTTTTCGTAGTCCTTGGCGGCAATCGCTTCAGTGACTGCGCGCGTCTTTTCCACGCATTCCACCAGGGAGAAATGCTTGATATGGTTGGCCTTAGTGCCGACCACCACTGGATCGTCTTCGGGCCTGGCCTTGAGCAAGGTAACGACTGCCTCGTAACCTAATTGGGTGGCCAGGATGCGGTCGTAGGCACTCGGCCGTCCGCCACGCTGGACGTGCCCGAGCACTGTCACGCGCACTTCCTCCCCCAAGTGCTCTTCCAGTACGCGTTGGACATCGGTGCTGCCGATATAATTCCCTTCGCGGTCTCGGGCACCTTCCGCCATGATGATGATGTGGTCACGCCGCCCGGCCTTCGTGCCTGATTTCAAGCGCTCGATCATCACTTCCTGCCAGTTGTCCACGTCCGGAGGCGCTTCCGGGATCAGGACCCAATCCGCGCCGGTGGCCAGCGCGCTGTACAGAGCCAGGTAACCGCAGTTGCGCCCCATTACCTTAACAATGAAGGTGCGCTGGTGGCTGGCGGCGGTACTGGTGATGGCGTCCACAGCCTCGGTAATGCGGTGCAAGGCGCTATCGGCACCGATGGTCATATCCGGACCGGAGAAATCATTGTCGATCGAACCGACCAATCCGACGATCAGCAGGTTGGGGTGGCTGGTTGCCACTTCGGGACTGATCTCACCACTCTTGAGCAAATCGGCGATTATGGCGGGCCATTCGTGGCGGAAGAGATCCGCACCAGTCAGCGAGCCATCGCCGCCGATCACCACCAGCCCGTCGATACCGTTCTTGAGCATGTTGCGGGCAGCTGAACGGCGTCCTTCCGGTGTACGGAAAGCTTCGCAGCGCGCGGTCCCAATAATGGTCCCACCCCGTTGCAGGATCCCGCCAACTGAATCCCAGGACATTTTTTGAATTAAGTCCCCGCCTTCAACCAAACCCTGGTAACCCTCATAGACTGCGTAGACTTCCGCACCTTTATCCAATGCCGTGCGGACCACGGCCCGCACGGCTGCGTTCATTCCCTGGGCATCCCCACCGCTTGTCAGGACTGCAATTCGTTTTGTTGCCATAGATCTGGCTTTCTCCAACTCAGAATGTCTCCTGGCGGGCATTAAAACCGCAGAGGAGCACAGCTTAATTGTACCGTAGATAATGACTGGCAAGCTGTATCGATATGGAATTGTGAGGAATTGTGCGAAAAAGGAGGACGAAATCCCTGTGTTAAAAAAGATGTAGGACAAATTGGCAATTTGTCCTACGTTTCCGTTGCCAGCGCTGGAGTTCCAGAAAATAAGCCGGACCCGTTCTAGCGCCTCCCAGACCTACTTCAACATCGGCATTTGGATGCCGTGCCGTTTGGCGGCGTCGATGGCTTGTTCATAGCCGGCGTCCGCATGTCTAACCACGCCCAGGCCCGGGTCGGTGGTCAGCACGCGCTCCAGCCGTTTGGCGGCTTCGGGTGTACCATCCGCCACGATGACCTGTCCGGCGTGCTGGCTGTAACCAATCCCGACTCCACCGCCATGGTGGAACGAGACCCAGGTGGCCCCACCCACGGCGTTGATCATCGCATTCAGGATCGCCCAGTCCGAGATGGCATCCGAGCCGTCTTTCATTGCCTCGGTTTCGCGGTTCGGGCTGGCCACAGATCCGCAGTCCAGGTGGTCACGGCCGATCACGATGGGTGCTTTGAGAGTCCCGTCTGCCACCATCTCGTTGAACTTAAGGCCGGCTTTGAGACGCTCCCCGTAGCCCAACCAGCAAATGCGGGCCGGGAGTCCCTGGAAGGGCACCTTGGCGCGTGCCAGCTTGAGCCAGCGCTGCAAGCCTTCATCGGTGGGAAAGAGCGCCGCGACGGCCTCGTCGGTACGATAGATATCCTCGGGGTCGCCCGAGAGCGCCACCCAGCGGAAGGGGCCTTTGCCCTCGCAGAACAACGGCCGGATATAAGCCGGGACAAAGCCGGGAAACTCGAATGCATCCGTCACGCCGTAATTGAAGGCCTGCTGGCGCAGGTTGTTGCCATAATCGAACACTTCCGCGCCTTTACGCTGGAATTCCAGCATGGCCTGGACGTGTGCGGCCATGGATTTCATGGCGCGCTGCTTGTATTCCTCCGGATTGGACTTGCGCAGCTCGTCCGCGGCGGCCACGCTCAGGCCGGAAGGGATGTACATCAAAGCTTCGTGAGCAGAGGTCTGGTCGGTCACCACATCCGGGGTGATGCCGCGCATGGCCAATTCCCGGGTAATATCTGCGGCGTTCCCGATCAGGCCGATCGACTGAGGTTTTTCCTGATCCTTATACTCGTCGACCAGAGTCATAGCTTCCTCGAGGGTATCCACAACCTGGTCCACGTAGCCCATGTCGAGGCGGCGTTTAGCGCGCAGCGGGTCCACCTCGACGATCAGTCCGACGCCCTCATTCATGGTAATAGCCAACGGCTGCGCACCGCCCATCCCGCCCAGGCCGGCCGTCAGGCAGAACTTGCCTTTGAGCGAGCCCCAGCCTTTGAGTTTTGCCAGGGCGCCGAAGGTTTCATAGGTCCCCTGCAGGATGCCTTGCGTGCCGATATAGATCCAGGAACCGGCGGTCATCTGTCCATACATGATCAAGCCCTGGGCAACCAGTTTGTCGAAGTACTCCCAGGTGGCCCAGTGCGGTACCAGGTTGGAGTTGGCGATCAGGACACGCGGGGCATCCGTGTGAGTCTTGAAGACAGCCACCGGTTTGCCGGATTGGACCAGCAGGGTCTCATCGATTTCCAGGTTCTTTAGCGACTCGAGGATGGCATCGAAACATTCCCAGTTGCGGGCGGCCTGGCCTCGCCCGCCGTAAACCACCAGGTCCTGCGGCCGTTCGGCTACTTCGGGATCGAGATTGTTCTGGATCATGCGATAAGGGGCTTCGATCAGCCAGTTCTTACAGGTCAGGGTAGTGCCGCGCGGGGCGCGGACGGTACGGGGTCCGGACATGCTGCGTCTCCTTTTCTAATGTAAAAAACCTCCCGGTGATTATACGCCGGGAGGGGGAGTTCGGTAAACTTTGTATTACGAAATTAATTCTTGACAGCCAACTGGTCGAATCTTGTTTCGCGCAGGCGCTTGACCAGGCTTTCCTGGACCTCCACCCAGATCGGGTGGACCAGGCAATCGTCACTGAAATCGCAGTTGGCGGGATCGCCAACACATTCATTGAGCAGGATTGGTCCGTCAATGGCCTCGACTACGTCGAGCATGGAAATCTGCCCGGGCTCGCGTGCCAGGGTTACGCCGCCGCGGGCGCCGCGGCTGGTGTGGAGCAAGCCGGCGATGGATAATTGCGAGATGATTTTAGCCAGGAAAGAGGGCGGGATCTTCATTTCCTGAGCCACTGTACTTGTGGCGGAGCGCTGATTTGGTCCCTGTTTGGCAAGGTATCGGACCGCGCGAATGGCGTAGTCAGCCTGACGTGTGATTTGCATAATGTTCCCTTTCCGGATATTAAGGTAATATTTATCTTTTTATATTGTATGGGTTGTGCAGGCTCAGGACAAGTGATAGAGGTCATGCTTGAAATATGACCTTTTACTCCGATTATTATCAATAATAGCGGAGATGCCCGAAATGGAAACGCCTCGCCTGGTTACCAGGCGAGGCGTGCATTGTTCCGGATGTATTTGTTTTTTAAGGCATGCAGGTGCGCTTAATGGGTAAGTGTCAGGTTCCCTGCACCGATTTTCACGAGGATGGTCAGTTGCGGCCCACTGCCGGCCTGGGTATACAGGTTACCACTCTTGGACCAGGATGCGCCATACGTGACGTTTGACAGACCGCCTTCGACAGTCAGTTGAACCGG
>JADGQB010000075.1 GCA_017882145.1 Anaerolineales bacterium | reverse complement strand
TTGCTACGGGCACTTATAAGTATTACCCAGTCCGTCTTTCTGAATATCCACCGACACCCCTTCCTTCAGTGTGATGGTCAGCACCTGCGGCTTGCCCTGCGCGCTTTGATCGTAGGACGTATAGCTGCCGGGCGGGAACTGCTTGATCCGGTTGGTAAGATCAGTTTGCGGCTGCAGCAGCGTACCCCCGGGTTGGATCAGCATCGGGTGGAAGGTGCAGTTCTGGATGAAGGCCGGCACCGCTGGTCCGATCAG
The DNA here is from genome assembly GCA_017882145.1 of Anaerolineales bacterium. GTDB lineage: Bacteria > Chloroflexota > Anaerolineae > Anaerolineales > Villigracilaceae > UBA877. The sequence goes on along the minus strand of JADGQB010000075.1, from coordinate 13,041 downwards.
CTTGATCGGCAGGCTGTTGACATCTCCCTGGGTGGTTGAATACTGCGAGCCCACGTACGCCCAGCCGAACACGGTCGGGTAATTCGGGACGTACATGTACAGCCAGGAACCGTCGCTGTTGCGGGCGCTGGCTGTGGAAGTCTGCCCGTTCTGTAAATATCCCAGCGTGTCGTAATATTTGCTCGGCCCCCGCAAGATCCCCAGGCTGCCGTTGGTTGCGGCGGTTACGGTCACAACATTGGGCGTCGCGGTCGGGGTAGCCGTCGCCGGCAGCGGAGTGTCCGTGGCGGATACTTCCGTTGCTGTTTCGGTCGGGGAAGCCGTTGCCCCGGTGACCGGAATGATGGCCGGGGTCGGCGTGGGGGCGGATGTTGGCACGGCCGCCGTCAGGTTGCAGGCCACTGCCGTCAGCACCAGCACGCATATCCCGGATAAGATGTTTTTGGAATAACTGCTTTTCATTTTAGTCTCCTCTACCAATATATACTTATTATTATGTTATTTGTCGTAATATAAAATCCCCCTTAGGGTGGAGGTTTGAATCGGAACGCGACTTTCAAGTCGCCTACTGTTGGTTGATCCTTGTAGGGGCGGACCCAGGTATCCCGCAGGGGCATATGTCTACCTTTCATGTTCTTTCTGTACGAACGACTTCAGCCGTATCCCGATTGGTTGTAGTAACGACTTCAGTCGTTTCCCGATTGCTTGTAGGTACGACTTCATTCGTCACCCGATTTCTTGTAGTAACGACCTCAGTCGTTCTCTTTCCGGATGTACCAGGGGCTCAGCGCAGAACCCGGAATATACAGGTTTTTTTTTCTTTTTTTCTCTGCGATCTTTGCGGACTCTGCGGCATATCGATTGTTATTTGCTTACTACCTGATTCCAAGACAAACATTTCAATTAAGACTGATGTTGGTCAGGCGGGGAATGAGGATATAATTTTGCCAGGTCAAATGCTGAAAAATCAAGAGAGGAGTCAGGCGATATGCAGAAATGGGAGTATCTAAGGGCCGAGTCGAGTCGAAAAATATCCGCATTTGGCAGTGTGGCTGAGTGGGAGCCGGTAGTTGACCTGGCAGGGCTGGGGGATTCCGGCTGGGAATTGGTTTCAGTTGTACCGGTCGCAACCTTGCATGGTGAATACCACGCAATTACGGATCAAATCATTTTTTATTTGAAACGGCCAAAGGAATAAAAGCTACCTATCTAAAATCCCAGCTTATGCCTTCGGCCCAGAATGAATTTGGTTTTCCGCCTGGTGGAAAAAGAGTAGAAATGTTACGGAAGAACGCTTGCTCATTTTTTCTCATCGTAGGGATCTTCCTGGCCGGCTGCGCCGGGCAGCCTGGCAGCCGTACCCCGGCGGTGCCCCTCAGCGCCCTGCCTGTTACAGTCGCAGCGCAGGTAACCGGCACAGCCTCCCCCACCTTAACCCGGACGACGGCCATAACGCCCACAGTGGAAAGCGGCACGCCCTCCTCCGCACCCTGCAGCCTGAGCCTCGTGGTTGTACCCACCATGGCCCCCAACCCCGGGTCGAATGCGCTCGACCGCACCACCGGCCTGCACGTGACCGGCCACCCCGTGCTCATCGACGTAGTTAATTACCGCCTGCTGGTGACCGGCCTGGTCGATCACCCGCTCAGCCTGAGTTATGACGAACTGCGCTGCATGCCCAAAGTCACCGCCAGGCTGGACCTGGTTTGCCCGGGTGTCTTTGAAGATGTGGGCACCTGGTCTGGCGTGCCTATTAAGTATATTTTGGGATTGGCAGGCCTCCAAAGCACCGCGAAAGTCATCCGGTTGGTCGCCGCCGACAAGTATGAAAGCCAGATCTATCTCCAGGATGCGCTCAAGGCTGGCAACTTTCTGGCCTATGAGCTGAAAGGGCAGCCGCTGCCCGTGCTGCACGGCTTCCCGCTGCGGGCTGTCTTCCCCGGCATGCCAGGCAGCAGGTGGGTGAAGTGGTTGTTGAAAATCAGGGTGGAATAGAAGACTCTGCCTGTGCCGCTCGCGGCTTTATCTGCTTAAATAAAAAAGACCCGCCTGGTAGACGCGAGTCTTGGTTTGTAGCATTACCGTGGGTCGACTTGCGAAACTCCCTCGAAGGGTGGATGGTTTGCCGGCACTGTGCCTGCGCTACTGGATCATGTTTACGAAATCAAGCAAGCTCTTGAGAAATTGATCTTTCGCTGTCGAATAAAAAAGATCTGTGCCGTGGTGGGTGATATCCGGATAGAGGATCAGCGTTTTGGGCTCGTCTGCACGCTTATATTCGGATTCGATCGAGGCAGACCATTGGTCCAATTTTCCGCAGATAAAAAGTTTGGGGTAAGGGGTGTCGAGGGTGCCTCCATAGTTGGGGCCTGAGATCAGTACCATACCGACTACCTCAGGGGCATGCGAGATAAATGTGCAGGCGCTTACGCCCATGCTTGCACCCATACAGATTACGCGTTTGTAGCCGAGACCTTTTATTGTATCGAGAATATTTACCACTTCATTTTCTGCAGCCGCGTAATCGCCCTGACCGGATTCCAAGTAATTGAAGCTAATCACGGTAAACTTATCTTTATCAAACGCCTCAACGAAGGGTCGCCATTGCTCTTCGCCGCCATAGGCCATATTTGCCAGGATGACTGCGGTTTTGCCGCGTCCGTGAACCGTCCCGAAATATTTTTGCCCATCATAGCGTGTGAAAGTGATCATTCCTTCCTGGACCAGGGGCGCAGCCGGCTTCGGGGCGAACGCACAGCCTGTCAGCCAGACTGTTAGGACACAGGCGAGCAAAAGGAATAGGACTTTACGTTTCATAAGGGCGCTCCTCCCTGGGCGGATCGTGAATTGTGTTTTGATTGCTTTCCCTAATATTATAGGACGTCTGCCCTGGTTTTAATCCTTCGCAAGCATAGGTTTCGTACTGGTCAAAGGGACAGTTTTTTTGACGAATGGCCGTTCCCCGCGCAACCGGTCTCTGACTTGTAACCTCAGCCGCTGGAACGGTGTAAAGATTAGAGGCTGGCAATTATGTCAGCAGGTCGGGCTCGGTCGTCCACCCTTGTTGACCGGTATATAAACACAATCTTTCCAGAAGCATTGATGACCATTGCAGAGGGCATCGCGATATCCTGGTGTTTGGCGCCAAACAGAATGCGGTCATACCAGGGAGCGCCGCGTTGATCCCGCACCCCAACCTCATCCAGAAGTGATTCTGGAACGTTGCATAGGATCGTGATCTTGTCTCCGACATGTTGTTGGATTGGTGCGGCGTCAGCAGGTTCATCCACAGACGCGGCAAAGATCGTTAATCCTGCCTGGCTGAGGCTTTCATAATCATGAACGATTTCGCCAAGTAACGATTTGGTGGATGGGCACCACCAACCGCGATAGAGGACGAGCAGTGTTGGAGCACTGGCAATTAAATCTTGTTCGGTAACTTGTCGGCCATCGGTTGTCAGGAGGTTTAATGGCGGCAGGCGATCGCCAACCCGCAGGTTGAGGCGTTTTGATCCGGTGAGCTTCAGCTCACGCCTGATTACAGGAAACCAGGCAACTCCTAGAATGAATGTGATTAATGTCACCACGGCATTGCCCCCGAAAATCCAGCCGATGAGTGCTGCTGCAGTTCCCAACCCAATAATGACATCGAAAATCCATGTTCGATATGTAAAGCGATGGATCACGAGTAAGAGGAGTAGATAGGAAGAAAAGCCAGCCAGAACAATTAATAACCCTAAGGTTGTCATTGATCCGATATTCATATTTTATGAATCCGCTAAATCTATCCGAACAGGGGATTCAGCGCAAAGAGTATTGACCTTTCAACTCTTCCGGATAAGCTCGAGCAACCATACCGAAAAGACCGACGATATCGTCAATTGTTTTTTCGACTTCCCGGTCTTCCATTTTTTCAATCGTCTCTTTGAACGATCCGCTCTTTGTCAATTCCTCTTCGAGACTATAAAGACGCTCATAAATATCAAGGGGAATTGTTTCTGTTGGGCTTGGATGAAGTACTTCTTGCACTCGAGATAACACGGCATCTAAAAGCCGCTCACGCGGGCCCAAAGGGCTTGTTGCCAGTGAAGATGTTGCACAATACAATTGTTCCCAAACGTAACAAATATGTCTCGTCATTTTTCCTATCCTATGTTTCGAAGTAAATCGTATATGCACACATTATACCTTTCCCTTTGTACAAGGAAAAAAGGTTGATCCTAAAGCATCGATATAAGTTTATAAGATGAAACCCAGAGAGCCGTTATTTATGTCTGTTCTTCCCTGCGGGATGTCTCGCGGTCGTAGCCGGCCGGCGAAACCTTGGCTGCATGATATCGCTCCCGCCGGCGGCGATTGATCTCATCACTGTGGCGGTCACGGTTGGCTCGATCCCGCGGCTGAGCCATTCCTTTAGTCCGTCTTGTCACCATTATTTTCCCTACTATTGATGGATTGCTCAAAATACATTCGGGTATATCATGCAAGAGTCAAACGAGCCCTTGTTCGCAAAAGGAGATAGAAACCAGGAGCAAAGAAATGAAAAAAGTGTTGAGTTTCGCCATTGTACTGCTTCTCATAACCGTGACGATTTCGGCTTGCGGTTTGTTAGCGCCAACCAAAGCTACCCCACAAGTTGAAGCGGGTGCGAACACTGAACCCGGCCTGGAGACGGCAACCTCAACTGCCACTCCAACAGCAGACCCAACTGCAACCTCAACGGCCATCCCGATATCTTCTCCGACGCCGACAATTGCGCAACTCCAGCTTGAGATTGTTCAATCCCAGGCCTGGACGGATCCTGATGGGAATGTTCGGACCAATGTTTTGATACGCAATCCATATGATTTTCCCGTGGCACCTGTATCTTGGGCAGGCGCGAACTTGCTGGATGGCGCACAGAAATTAATACGGTCCGCAAAATTGTACTATTTAGATGGGATCAGTGGTGGCAATGGGTTCATCCTGCCCGGGGAAACAATCGCTGCCAATGCTTGTTTTACCTGTGAAACTACGCCATTGACCGAAAAGTGGGGTTCGGTTGGATATGATTCTGGCGTCCAGGATGCCACCGGAAGTTGGAATTGCTCCTCTGAAGTGGAAGCCACCATCTCAGGTGTTTCTTTTACCGGCGATAGTCCCATTTTTTGGGTAACGGGTACAGTGAAAAACAAGAGCAATGCGGCATTGAGCCGCATTGCGGCGCGCGTAATCGTGTTTGATCAAAAGGGCAATCTTGTCGGGGCGGCGGAAGTTTCAGCAGATAATGTAGGACCAGGCGCCAGCGCCGATATCAATGGATATGGGATTGGGAAGGCGCCCGGTGGACCAGTGAATTATAAAGTCACTGCACTGGGTGTGAAATACTAGCGCCATGACCATCTGCTGAACACATGTACCTTCGGTACGAGTGCATATAATAAGGCCCGCCTGCTACCTTGGACTGTCCTTCGTCCAGGACAGGCAGTCGCAGGCAGCAGTTGCCCGTCGCTTCCGACTGGCAAAAGAAAACCCCCATTATCTACAGGGTCTGGGTTTGGTCTGTACTTTGGAGCCGGCATTACCAGTACGTTTGGGGGGGTGGATTGTGTAGATATAATATGATAATTATGATACAAATTGTATAAATATAATGTATTCTGTATAAACATCCAGGGGAGGTTTGTAGAGAACCGGTTCCGCTCTGCAAATCAATTTAACCAGGTTATCGAACCGGATCTCCCGACTGGTGGATGCAGTTGGGGGGTGGAATTTTCATCACGATCTCAAGGCCATCTAAATCCAATGAATCCCATCCATCCTGTTCAAAAAAGGAGACACACAAATGAACGTTACTAAAGAAGTCAACCTTGCAACCACCACCCGGCAGGCTACAACAAAGATGGCCTCATCGAGAAAAACTGCGTTGGTGGCGGGCCTGCTCTACCTGCTCACCTTTGTCTCGGTCCCGACCCTCGTAATCTACGGGCAGGTAAAGAGTGCGAATTACCTCCTCGGCGCTGGTCCGGACACTGCCGCCATCATCGGCGGTATCCTGGAGATCATTGTGGCCCTGGCCGGCATCGGCACCGCCGTCGTGCTGTTCCCGGTGCTCAAGAAGCAGAACGAAGGAGCCGCGCTGGGCCTGGTTGCCTACCGGATTCTGGAATCCAGCACCATCTTCGTTGGCGTGGCGTTCCTTTTGTCGATCGTGAGCTTGCGGCAGGCTGGAGCCGGAGCAGATGGGTTGGTCACCAGCCATGCGCTTGCCGCCCTTTATGACCGCATCTTCCTGCTCGGACAAAGTTTCTTTCCGGCGATATGCGACCTGCTGTTGGGCTTTCTGCTGTACCGCTCGCGCCTGGTGCCTCGAGGCCTTTCCCTGATCGGAATCATTGGAGGCCCCATTCTCATCGCTGGCTACCTCGCCGTGATGTTCGGTCTCGTCGGGCAGCATGCCTCCCTGGCAGGGTTGTCCGCACTTCCGGTGGCGCTGTTTGAGTTTTCGCTGGGCGTCTGGCTCATCGTGAAAGGCTTCAATCGATCTGCAATCACTTCCCTTTCTGAAAAACCACAAACGAACAAGGCAATGGGGGTGGCATAGATATGGATTATGGATGGCAGAGAGGGCATTCAGCCCGCTCTGCCATCCATAATGTTTAAAAAAGGAGAAAATACGATGCCTGCTACAGAAAAAATGAATACAAACAAAATCTACAAGCCCAGCGAAGGAGAGCCCGTCCCGAACTCACCTAGGCATCTGGCGAGAATCGCCGGCATCTTCTACCTGATCGTCGGCATCGCCGGCGGCTTTGCCGAAGGCTATGGGGATCCGAAGCTGTACGCGGCCGGCGACGCCGCGGCTACAACGGGGAACGTGCTGGCCAACCCCGGACTGGTCCGCATGATCGTCGCCGCCCACTTGCTGGATGCGGTCTTCTTCGTCCTGACGGCGATGGCTCTGTACATCCTGCTCCAGCACGTGCACCAGAGCGTGGCCAGGGCCATGCTGATCTTCGTTGCGTTGGCGGTAGGCATCATTACCCTTAATGCGGTTTTCCAGTTTGAGGGCTTGCAGGTGGCGACAGGCGCCTCGTATGCGGCCGCTTTCGGCGCGGCGGGGTCGAATGCGCTGGTGCTGATGCTGCTCGACATCCAGCACTATGGAACCCTCAGTGCGCAGGTCTTCTTTGGCCTGTGGCTGGCGCCGCTCGGGTATCTGGCCTACAAATCCGGGCTGTTCCCCAAGGCGCTGGGAGTCACCCTCGTCGCGGCCGCCGGCTGCTACCTGGTGGACCTGTTCGCGGCGTTCCTGGTACCCGGCTTCGGCAAACAGATCCACCAGTTCATTGTCATCGTGCCCGCCATCGCGGAGATCTGGATGGTCCTCTACCTGCTCGTGGTTGGCGTGAGGTCCGTAAAGCAAGACAAACGTATCCTTGCCGGGACTGCGGCGTAAACGATTCAGTACACGGCGGCCCATCTCATGGGCCGCCGTGGTGTGCTGAGGGGCAGATGAAGATGAACGTGGAGGTTTTAAAATGCGCAATCAAAATAATGTCAAAGAAGGGCGAACTCCCACTCGCCGAGGTCGAGGCTGCATGACCTGGTTGGGTGGGAGTTTGGCGGTCTTCCTGATTTTGCTCCTGGCAGGCTGGATTTACGAGCCAATGGCGGAAGCCGCCGACGCGAAAGCCTATCCGCCTCCAGGACAAATGGTGGATGTGGGCGGCTATCGCTTGCATATCAACTGTACCGGCTCTGGCAGTCCCACCGTGGTGATCGAGTCCGGCTGGGGAGATTCGTCTGCCGCGTGGGGTTGGGTGCAGCCTGAAGTCGCCAAAACCACGCGCGTCTGCACCTATGATCGGGCCGGAATGGGCTGGAGCGAGGCCAGTCCCCAGCCGCGGACTGCCCGGGAATATGCCAACGAGCTGCATACCCTGCTGGCAAAAGCAAATGTACCCGGCCCGTATGTGCTGGTGGGCCATTCGATGGGCGGGTTTACTGTACTGGTGTACGCTTATGACTATCCGGCCGAAGTCTCTGGGTTGGTGCTGATTGATGCGCAAGCGCTGCCCGCTGCGGGTGCCGCCGCTCCCAAGCCAGCCCCGAAACCCGGTAAGACCTCCCTGCCGGTGTTGATGGCACGCATCGGCGTGATGCGCGTGCTGGCGGGTCCGCTCGGCTCGATCCTAAACCTGCCGGCGTGGGATAAGCAAGCCTATAAAGCTTTAACGGTGACCCCTCGTTCCACCCAGGCCCTCCTGGACGAAGGCAGGGGGATGTCCGAAGGAGGGGCGCAGGCCAGGGCTGTGACCACGTTGGGTGCATTGCCCTTAATTGTACTATCGCGCGGCAAGGATCAGGACGCGAATTGGGCCGCCTCGCAGGCAGGCTTCCTCCAGTTATCGACTGACAGCCAGCAGTTCTTTGCAGACCAGAGCGGTCACCGCATCATGATCGACCAGCCCGAGGCGGCGGTCGCCGCCATCCTGAAAATGGTAGAGCGGCTCCGAAAGTAAACGGATACAGCAATAAGGCAAATCTTTCAATTCTTTTGGATACTTTTGGCGGAGCCACAGCGTGGTTTCTCAATTCCACCCGATTGCATTCGCGGGTAAATGTCGCCCGATTTTACAGTCCAGTATAAAAAGTAAGGAAGCAAGGCACCGCCATTGGGCGGTGCCTTCGAGCCGGGGCCATAGGTTAGCGAAAACCCCGCCTTATCAGCGGAGTTTGGGTTGTGTCCCTGGACTGCCGTCTAGGGCAGGCTGTTCTGTTGTGCCGGCCTCCCCTTTGAGGACACGATGCGAACCCTTGGCGGCTTGATATCGCTCACGCCTGCAGCGATTGGTCTCCTCCCGGTCGCGGTCACGGTAGGCTTGATCTCGCTGACGTGCTTTTTCGAGGTTGGCCTGGCGCTAGGCGTTGGCGTAGGCTCGGACCCGGTAACGGTGGCGGGCTTCGGAGGCTTTACGGCTGAATCGGTTTCGCTCAAGGCAGGGAACTTCCTGGCCTATGAGATGAAAGGGCATCCGCTGCCCATGCTGCATGGCTTCCCGCTGCGGGCAGTCTTCCCCGGTATGGAAGGAAATCAATGGTTGAGGTGTTTGTTGGAAATCAGGGTGGAATAGTAGATCTGGAGCGATGCCCATAAGGCGACTTGCCCGTCTGCCTGCACCCGGCTTGCCTGCTCCCGTTCGTTTTATCTTTCTTGGAGAGTGGTTGTAGTTCTTAGTGGTTTTACTTCCCGAACTAAATAATCTAAAATTTCTTCCGTCATTAACCTTTGGAAGGGCCCGGTTTCAAACCTGCTGATTACAGGATCACCAACTTTGAGATAGAGATTAAATGCTATTGCAAGATGCTGGATCACTGCGTCGTTAGCTTGTCCAAATGGTAATTCGATTACTGCTCGGACATAACCCAAATAATCTTTTTGTTTATGGGGAAGATAATAGTTAAAACGGAGTTGTCCTTGCTTGATCGGCAATACAGACACATAATGACTGACCCACCAGTATACATAGTCATCAATACTTAATGCTCGCTCTTTCCAGGCTGCTTCCAGCAAATCTAAATTTACGCGGGAAGACGCATTGGACACCCTTTCAGCTAACTGTAGTAAAGCAACCATTGATCGAATTCTTACATGACGTCCAAATATATAACCCAACTCAGGCACATCATCTAAATCTACCTTTTCTGAGCAAAAGCCACAGATATTTGCAATTATAGGCGCATACTCATCATCTGCTATTCCAAGCTCAACATCAGCCTTATTAGGAGATTTTAAATATTCCATGATCATTTGTTGAGATAACAAATGTTTCTTTCCTCTTATTTCTTCTAGTTGAGTAAAAGTTAGGTTCTCATCCTTGTTCGCAGAAAAATTCAGAGGAGGATTCTTAAAGGCATGCCTTTGCATTCCTATTTCATACAAATATGCGCAGGCTGACACAATGTAAATTTCGTCAATCGTCAATCGGTAAGGATCAGGTATTTCCCCCAACAATTTGTATATTATTTGAAATATTCTCTCTGAATACGACATGCCATGATTTACAAAATGATTTAATTTATTTTGTTCCCAAAAAAGAGGCAAGGATCGCAGGATTAGATCCAGTTTGAGCAAAAGTGAGACCGGCAAGAGGCTGATGAGATCCTTGGGAATAGCAATTAATACTTCATTGGCATCTAATTTATCTATCTGAATTTTTAGCTCTGCTGCCCGATTTAATAAACTTCTTACTAATCGTAGATATGAAGCATCCTCATTATTTTTTGGGAAGAAATCCACCCATTCCCATTTATTTAGTCTTCCAGGAACATCACAATCTTCCAATCGCAGTGGAATTAATAATATTGTTCCTTCTGGTTTGTGGTCCGAAGCGTCTAATACCCTGCGAATCTCTTCCTGTACATAACCATCTTTATTTATCGAAAGATTTGACAGGCACACGATCACCACATCGGCGCTCTCGACGGCTTTCTTAATTTCCAAATCCCAATCCTGACCTGGGAGTAACTTATTTTCGTATAGCCAGGGTGTAATCCAACGCTCCGCTTTGAGTCGTTGATATAACGCCCGCACAATCGGCTTGTCTTGCGAAGCATGATAAAGGAATACTCTTAGAAGGCGTTTCTCAGGCTTTTGATAAATATTAGCCATTTGGCAACCTTTTTCTTTTGCCTTCTAGGTTTTAATGTGTTCAGCTATGCCCAATTTGCGCCCAAGCGGATTATCCAATAGCTTATGGATGATCCGAACAAAATCCCAAACATTTTGGATTTTTGGACGGCGAATGAAATAAGTTGATTAAAGTATAGCACAGTTGTCAATACCTCCGCAGGAAAAAACTTGAACTGATGGCACATGGCAAGATCCTTCTGCCGGAACGGGAAGATGTCGCTCGCCACCACGCATGTCCTGAATCCAATCTGGTTAGTGACGGGGGTCGCGGGGTCTGGAGCAGAGCGACCCCGCGTCCGAAGCAGGATAGTTTACCTGTACTCTGCCTGCGTCACTGTCCACCTCTACCTGCGGTACCCTGGACTGTCCGTCCACCTGTACCTGCGGTACTGGCGCAGGCAGGACAGGCTGGCGCAGGCAGGACAGGCTAGCGCAGACAGGGCAAGCAGTCGCCGGCAGCCGGGATAGAAGCCAGGCAGGCAGGATGTCCTTGCCAGTGGTCGGGGATGCAGACCATTGGCATCCAGCTAAGAAATTTTCTTGGCTGAACGGCCTCGCCTGTTTATGCCATGTTCCCCTGTTATTTGCTCTGTCCGGATATTGGAGCACACCTGCTCAAGGCCATTTTAGAGCAAAATGGGAATGAGGAAGGGCAAATGAAATGAGATTGCCAGCAATCGCCTGCAATCTTATTTCTTGGGCGAGAGATAATCTTAAGGTAATGGAATAGGGGATATAAACAGCAGCCAGAAAGGCGGAAAAGTGCCGATCAGCCCGACCGCCAGCAGGACGAAACTGATAACGGCGATTCTGCCGAAGCGCATCTCCTGTCGTCTCCACAGCAGTCCCAGGACTGCCCACGCCAGCAGGAAGATGATGATGGCCACGCTGCTCTTACCGGCGAGGGCGCCGACCGGCTTGTACCAAACTAGCCATTGTGAAAACGCGCTGGTAGGCATCACCTGGTTGGCGAAGGTGACCACTCCCAGTACGGCGCAGCCGATGCCGCCTGCCAGCAGCGCGGCTGCCACCGGGCCGTTAGGTTTGTCCATCTTGTTTTCCATTTAAGATTTCTCTCTTTCTCCGTTCACTGGATCGGTGCAGCTTTGGTGATCAGGGCGCCGAAGAGCCCGGCAGCCGCTGCAGTGGCAAAGGCAAATATGAAGAAGATCATGATCGCCCGCCGTTCCTGTGTGCGCCAGGCCAGCCGCGGGCCGAAATAGCTGGCTGCATAGGCTGTTACTGTAGCTGCGATAGGCGCCAGGAAAGCCACGTGCTCCTTCCATTCCATCCCGAATTCGTGCCAGCCCTCCGTAGCCGCGCTGGAGATCAGGAAATAGCGCGGATATGCGCTCAGATCATAAGTGCCCTGCGGAGGGGTCGCCCGGTACCAGGGATAAACGATATACGTCCCGGTCAGCACGGCTGCCCAAACGCAGACTGCCAGGACCCACAGATAGATCTTGATGTTCCTGGAGTTCCTTTCCAGGCCCTGCTGCGTCTGCCAATCTTGCCGCAGGCTGTGCAGGGCGTAAATTGCGCCGCTGAAGCCGAGCAGAAAGATTAAACCGAAGATCATCCCGTGAATGACTGTCCAGACCTCGCGATAATCCATTGACATTCTAGTGTGACACTCCTTTCATGAGCTTGTTTATAATTATAGATAATTCTGATAAAATTGGATAGATATATCGTCAATCCAAAATAAGTACTTGAATCATTGTTATCTGTAAAGACCTGCCAGGGTAACGGCTTCGGCCAGTATAGCCTCAACGGAAGCACCCTGACAGCCAGGACCATCAACAGTTCCGGTACTGTGGTGGAGGACTTCAATATTACCGCCAGGAAAGCCCTCCATCGCGATATGGAAACTATGTTAAAAATAAAGGAAAAGTAAGTTTTATAGGTATTTGTTATGACGAGGAAATTGAACTCCGGAACAATGAAATTGCACGACTGGGCGCTGCGCCTGTTCTTGCTCTTTATCCTCCTGGCGGGAACCTCAGCCTGTTCCTCCATGGCGCACTACTTATGGGGCCAACCCATCAATAACCAGGTTACCGGCAGCTGCAACCCAACCAGGGTGCCGGTTCTGAACGTCCACTGGTTCAAGGATTCCGATGGCGCCTGGCGCGTGATGGGCGAGATCGAGAATAGATCCAGCCAGGTGATCGGGTCGCTGGAGACCGGCGTGGAAACACGGACGAAATTTGACCGTCCGGCTGACCAGGGCGAGGATGTTACCGCCTACCCGCTGGACCTGAAACCGGGCGAAAAAGCGCCTTTCGTCGCCTGGATCGACCGGGATATCCCCAACCTGAATCATTTCGAAGTGGAAGTGGCCGGCTGTACCGTGGCGGAAGAAG
>JADGQB010000017.1 GCA_017882145.1 Anaerolineales bacterium | reverse complement strand
ACCAGCCAGTAGGCAGCCACCTGGATCGAAAGAATCGCCAATAACCCCAATCCAAAAGCTGCAACATGGATCGGGTGGCCCAGGTAACGGGCGATCCCCGCACCCAGGCTATAGGTTAGTGCAGCCAGCAAAAGCTGGACAGGCCGTGCAAGTTTGCCAAATGTTCTGAAGTTTAGCATAGGCACCGCTCACAAATACAAAACATTAGACCAATGAATATCCACTATCCACGACGATCGTTTGTCCTGTGACAGACTCATTTTTCAACAGAAACTCCAAAGCCAAGGAGATTTCTTCAAGCGAAACGGCATGTTTGAGGGGCAAACGGTTCAGCAGCTTTTCCCATTCATCCTTTGAAATCTCTACGGATGGCAGTATCGGACCTGGTGCGATTGCATTAACCCGAATATTCGGTGCATACGTTTTCGCCTGGAGGCGCGTTAGGGCTTCCAGGCCAACCTTGCTGACTAAATAGGCAGGGAAACCGGTCCACACTTTCCCAACCCAGGCCTCGGTAATATTAACGATAAGACCACCTTCCGACATTCGTTCGACCGCACGTTGTGCCAATAGGAGCGGCGCCCGCAAATTTAAATCGAATGTCTTATCCCAATCGTTGCTAGAAATCGTTTGTAGGTTGCCACGCTTAATAGTTCCAGCCGAGTTGACCAAAATTTTTAATCTTTGGTCAAGGGCGTCAATCTGGCCAAACATGGATTGAATCGCGGCTGGATCGGTCAAGTCGGCTTCAATTGGATATACCGGTACATTCAAGGAACGGATTTCTTTGGTAGTTGCGGCTGAAGCCTCCGCCGAGTGGTGATAGTGCAGAATAATGGCGTACCCATGCCGTGCCAGGGTCAATGCGAATGTATGTCCTAATCGGTGGGCCGCACCCGTTACCAAGGCAAGCGGATATTCATCCATACCTATGTTTTACCATAAAAAAACAAATCTACTAATTATTTTCCTTTATTATTCTAGCATATCCGGCCACGACGAGTGTGTTATACTTTTTACCCGTTAGGTATAAAGAACATCGAGTTTTGATTTTCTGGAGGTGTTGTGAGACTGCGTGGTTCTTCTCTAATATTACGCGGGATTTCATTGCTGTTCATCCTGGTTGCCGCCATATTTCTCGTGTACCAGTTGGTTCAATACAGCGTATCCCGATCTAATTATCCGTCGGATATGACAATTGGTGGGGTGCCGGTCGGCGGACTGGATCCACAATCTGCCGCCCAAAGACTTTTACAGGTATATTCCGTCCCGGTCGAAATCCATTACAACAATGCAGTTATTAATATTGATCCAGGTTTGGTAGGTTTTCAGATAAACACCGAAAGCATGCTGGCAGCCGCGGATCTACAGCGTACTGGTGCATCCTTCTGGCTTGGTTACTGGGATTACCTATGGAATCGAAGGTCTCCGGCAAGTCAGATCCCGCTCGTATCTACATATTCGGAAGACCGCTTGCGGATTTATTTGAAGAACGAAATCTCTGCCCGCTACGACCAGGCTCCCAGCGCTGCGCAGCCCATTCCCGGAACAGTTAATTTCACTCCCGGCACACCCGGACAAACCCTGGATATTGATCGTGCAGTCGTTTTGATTGCCAGTGCCTTGGAATCTCCGGATCAACGCGTAGTACTGCTTTCCTCCCAGCGTACGGCTGCGGGAAGGCCTTCCTTTGCTACTCTTCAGATCCTGCTGAAGCAGATTATTGACCAGAGTGGGTTTGCAGGGATTGTCGACCTCAACCTGCTGGATCTGCAGTCTACCGATGAAATGCAATTTGCTTATCAGACTGGACAGGACATATCTGTGAGCCCGGACATTGCATTTACGGCTTCCAGCACGATCAAGATTCCCATAATGGTTTCAGTTTTTCGCCATTTCAGCAGCAAAATTGATGAACAGACCGCCACGTTGTTGAAAGACATGATCGCACTATCGAATAATGACGCAGCAGACGCCCTTATGCAAGCGCTCGATAAAGGCCGCGGCCCGTTGGTTGTCACAGAAACCATGCAGGCCCTTGGCCTGGAAAACACCTTTATCAACGGGTTTTTCTATCCGGGTGCAAGCGTCTTAAAATTTTATGACACGCCGGCGAATAAACGCACCGATATAAATACTGACCCGGATGTCTATAGCCAGACCACTCCGGCCGACATGGGAATGCTGCTGGAAGATATTTATTTATGCGCCCAGACCGGCGGCAGTTCATTGGTAGCGGTATTCCCTGGGCAAATCGATCAAACCGCCTGTCAACAAATGATCCAATATTTGCAGGAGGATAAACTTGGGGCGCTTATTCAGGCAGGCGTCCCTGAAGGTACTATTGTTGCTCACAAACATGGTTGGGATATTGATTTAACCCAATATAGTGATGCCGGTATTGTATACACTCCGGGTGGAAATTACGTACTCACGATTTATGTCTATAATCCGGGCGGCGGCAATTGGAGCACGGTATCACCAATGTATGCTGAAATCTCACGTGCCATTTACAATTATTTTAATTTACCTGCTCAATAAGTCTGAGCCCGCCAGGTTGTTTTGGCGGGCTTTTTTTATCCAATATCTTCTTGTATAAACAGTAATCAGTATATAATGATGCCATGAGCCAGACATTGAGTCTATACCGCCTCCAGCAAATTGACACCCAAATCGACCGTCTGCAGGCCCGCCTGCAAGCCATTCAAAAAAACCTGGACGATGACACTGAACTGCGGCAGATCATCGAACAATATAATGCAGCTGAGCTTCGTTGCCATTCTGCCGAAAGTGCACTTAGCCAAGCCGAGGGGGATGTTCAAAGCCAGTTTATCAAGATCGAACAAACCCAATCCAGCTTGTATGGCGGTAAATCGCACAGCCCGAAGGAATTACAAGATCTTCAAAACGACGTGGCAGCTCTAAAACGCTACCTGGCTGTTCTGGAGGATCGTCAACTCGAAGCAATGCAGGAATCTGAAACGGCCGAAGCTGAAAGGCAATTGGCCCACACAAAACTTGAAGATGCCCGCTCTGATCGAACTGAACAAAGTAAAGGCCTGTTCCAGGAACAGGCTACCCTGAAGAACGACCTTGAAAGGTTTTTTGTCGAGCGCAATGCTGTTGCAGGTCCCATTCCTGCCGCTGACCTGGGTCTTTACGATCAACTTCGACTGCAACGCCGTGGCGTTGCAGTCGCGGTGATTGGGGATAAATCTTGTGGGGCTTGCGGCTCCACTCTAAGTCTCGCACAAATTCAATCCGCACGTTCATCTGGCCAGACGATACTCTGCCCATCCTGTGGACGGATCCTGTACGGAAGTTGACCTCGATCAAAGGTACCTCATGCGCTTCCGTTTACCGAATATTGATAATTTCTCCTTCTGGTTAGGCATTATTCTTGCATCGCTGGTATGGTGGGTTATTTCCATGCTTCGACCTGCCTTCCAACAATTGCGGACGAATTTCCGCGCCCGCCAGACCGAGAAAAAACAGAAAAAACACGCATTCGATTCGATTGAAGAGCATTATCGCCAAATGATTTTAATTCAATCGCAGGGGCTCCATTTGGCCGCTCCACTTTTTTCGCTGGACGAAATTCTGGAACCGCCCCTGCTTCTGGCTCCACCTCCACGTGTGGAGCCGGGTCTACCCTTATCCAACGAGGATATTGTCGATGTCACCGTCCCCTATTTGCCGGCTTGGCCGGAATTGGCTTCCATCTACCAAGCGCCTACTCTGACACTCTCCGAAGCCCTTTCGGGGAATTCTGACATCGTTCTGGTCGGACAAACAGGTATGGGCAAGACAGTTGCTCTCGCAAGCCTTGCTTCCCGCCTGTCGCGCAGAGAACCACAAGAGGGCCTTCCGCCTGATACGATACCATTCCTTATCCACGTCGCTGACCTGGATTTGCCGATCAAAAAAGACAACCTGCTCAATGGATTGATAGACTTTGTCGCAGAAAAAGCCCCTGTTTTTGACCTGCCGCGCATTCCGGATTTCATCCGCCGCGTTTTTTCTGAAGGGAAAGCCTTGCTCCTTCTGGATGGTACGGATGAGCTGACTCCGGATGGCCTGAAGAATGCCGTGGATTTCATTCGGGCGATTAAACGGACATACCCCAAGACACGTATGATTACCACTGCTTCCAGCGAATATTTGGATGGATTGGTGTCATTGAACTTCATACCTTTCGCCTTGTCTGCCTGGAGTTCCGATCAAAGGATAACATTCCTTGAGAAATGGGGCGATTTGTGGAAACAGCATGTAGCAGTTGAGACTTGGGCCCAGTCCAGCGATCAAGTGGATCCATTGCTCCTGAATGGCTGGTTGATTGGTGACAGTCGTGGCGCTACCCCCCTGGAATTTACTCTTAAAGTCTGGGCTGCCTATGCCGGTGATATGCGTGGCCCCAACCTGATCGATGCCCTTGAAGCCCACGTTCG
Source organism: Anaerolineales bacterium (assembly GCA_017882145.1). Taxonomy (GTDB): domain Bacteria; phylum Chloroflexota; class Anaerolineae; order Anaerolineales; family Villigracilaceae; genus UBA877. Next base: position 24,329 of record JADGQB010000017.1, on the reverse strand, counting down.
TCGCCTCACTCCGGCAAACACCCCTCGTGAAGCGCTCGAATCGTTAGCGTTACAAGTTAACCTTGCCGCTGAGCCGATCTTCGATCCACGTAAAGCCCGGGAATGGGTGAAATCTTTTGAACCGAATGAACCTGAGCCAATCGAAGAACCAATTGTGGCAGATAATAAGGATACCAGGGCTGGAAAGAAGGATCAGAAAGATCAACCGAAATCCCCGTCTCTCGGGCTGATCACTAAAATGGCCGAGAGTGGTCTGTTACGCCAGCACCGCAATAACCATATGCGTTTTATGCACCCGATCTTTGGCGGTTTTCTGGCAGGAAGACTTCTCGCGGTTTACACGGATGCGGTGCTCGAGCAGCCCCCCTGGATTGGAAAATACCTCGCCATGCAATTCCTTGCCGCGCAGGGGGATGCCACATCTCTATCCAACGCTTTGGTTTCCCAAGAGGACCGGCCGCTTTCACGCAATCTGCTTATCGTGGCCCGCTGGCTCCGCGATGCTCCTGTCCAAGCCGCGTGGCGCGGCCAGGCAATGGCAAAGCTCGCCGAACTTATGCAGCAGAATGGACAACCTTTGGGCTTACGCGGTCAGGCGCTGGCTGCATTTGTCCGCTGTGGCGATCCGGGATCGGTCGTTTTATTCCGGCAGTTGCTGGCATCCCACGATTCTGAACTATTGCAATTGGCTGCATTGGGTTCTGGGGCGCTGCGGGACGTAAAATCCACCGAACTGCTTACTTCGCTCTTAAACCATCCCAGTCCGAACGTCCAGCGTGCTGTCTGCCTCGGGCTTGCATCCATCGGGACAACGGCAGCGATGGACGCCCTGGCTTCCGCTCTATTGCATGGCGATGAAAACCTTCGCCGATCTGCCGCCGAGGCAATGTCCATCCATCCCATTGAAGGCCATAAAATGCTTCGGGAAGGCGCTGGAATGAAAGAAGACCTGAATGTGCGCCGTGCGGTTGCTTTTGGTCTGGGTCGGATTCACCAACCTTGGGCCGATGAATTGCTAAACAAGTTACAGCTTGAGGATGACCAATGGGTTGTTCGCAATGCCGCGCTGGAAATGCTCGAAGACCGCCACAAACCCAACCTGCACATTCCGCGACGAATACCACCACCATCCGAATCGCCCTGGCTGATCGCATTCGCCGGGAAACAGGGCCTTGGCATATCTCCAGATGTCCCCCCCACAGATTTGTTGCTCTTGGCCCTTAAATCCGAAGATCTTGAAGTAAGACTGGCATCCTTGCCTTACTTGCGCATGCTCACAAAGGAAGGTGTCTTCGGTGCACTATATCAGGCCATGTATGCTGGAGAACCGGAATTGAGGGAAGCTGTCTTTCAGACCATATCAGAGATGGCTGCCCGCGGTGTGGAAGTGCCGGATCCGGTCCAATTCGGTGTAGGCTACTAAAGGACTGCTCGGCAGGGTTTGGAAATATAAAAGGTAAATCTATATGAATGCATCTCCAATACTGATTACCATTGCAGTCCTCGGCGGTACTGGCAAAGAGGGCAAAGGCCTGGCCAGGCGTTGGGCTAAAGCCGGGTATCGCATTTTGATCGGTTCGCGGTCAATCGAGAAGGCCAGGGCTGCAGCTTTGGAGATTTTGGATTCGCTGGGCGGAAACGCTTCTGTTGAGGGCAATACGAACATAAAAGCAGCTTATGGAGCCGATATCGTGGTCCTGACGGTTCCTTATTCCGCCCACCGTCCCACTTTGGAAGAAGTGAAAGATGCCTTGCAGGGCAAGATATTGGTGGATGTGACCGTCCCGCTTGTTCCGCCAAACGTAGCCAAGGTCCATATGCCTCCGGCTGGCTCCGCCGCGCAGGAAGCGCAGGCCATTCTTGGTGAGAATGTGCAGGTAACTTCCGCTTTCCAGAATATTTCCTTCGAAAACCTGCTGGGGGATGATGATGTTGATTGTGATGTTCTCGTGACCGGTACCAGCAAGGAGGCCCGCGCAGAAACTCTAAAATTGGTCTCTGCCGCCGGTCTTAGCGGTTGGGATGCCGGACCCATAGAGAATTCGGCTGTAGTGGAAGGTCTGACCAGCGTCCTGATTAATATCAATAAACAAAATGGCACGAAGAATGCCGGGATCAAGATTACCGGTGTACCGACCAGTTCGAGTCACACCTGAAATCACATTAAAATATTCGTTTCTCTTCGATCCTGAGGAACGAATGTAGCTTCCAAAGTACTTATCTTAAATCATTTTCGAACAGTTTCATCCTTAAATTTGGATGCGTTATAATAACTGCTGATCATTCATAAATTATTCACCGATCCCTGATTCGCAATCGTCCTTCCCCCTGATTTATGCCGCTCACCTTTACCCCTCTCCCAAAAATTCCCCTTATCCACCCTGGTGACGACCTGGCTGAGATTCTTCTGGCTTCCTTGCAGACCGCACGCATTACTCCGGAAGATGGCGACATACTCGTTGTGGCGCAAAAGATCGTCTCCAAGGCTGAGGACCGGTTGGTAAACCTGACCACCGTCACTCCCTCAAAAGAAGCGCTGGAGTTGGCCAAAACCAGCGAGAAAGATCCGCGTCTGGTCGAACTGATCTTGCATGAAAGCCGCCAGGTTCTGCGCGTCAGGCCGGGCACGATCATCGTGGAACATCGTCTGGGATTTGTCTGCGCCAGCGCCGGCATAGATCATTCGAACGTTATGGGAGAGGAAGGTGATCCGGAAGATTGGGTGCTCCTTCTACCAGAAAACCCTGATCATTCCGCTCTCGAGATCCGCCGCAGAATCAAGCTTGCCACCGGGAACCGCCTGGGAGTCATGATCATTGATTCGCACGGGCGCGCCTGGCGTGTGGGCACCGTTGGTACGGCAATTGGTATCTCCGGCCTGCCGGGTCTTGTAGACAAACGGGGGTGGAAAGACTTATTTGGTTACCGCTTGAAGATCACGATAGTTGCCGCCGCAGATGAACTGGCTGCCGCCGCCTCACTCGTCATGGGCGAGGCCGCCGAGGGTACCCCCGCCGTCCACGTACGCGGCTTCCCCTATCCTCTGCGCGAAGGCTCTTTAAGCGAGCTGATCCGGCCGAAAAGTCAGGACCTGTTTAGATAAATGAATGGCATTGCTTCCTTGCTTGATAGACCCGCAACTACCCGCGTGGCCATCATCTGGCAGGAATTGGAAGACCGCTGCGGCCTGTTGGGTGTCAAAACCACTCCTTTCCCGCATGTATCCTGGCAGGTGACCGAGGCCTACGAGTTGCCGCTGCTTGAGAAAGTTCTTGGATCTTTCACAAGACAGGTACAGCCCTTCACGATCCACACCACCGGACTTGGCTTATTCACCGGCGAAAATCCCATTCTTTATATCTCCATTCTCAAGGATGAACCCTTAATGCGTTTCCATTCCTTGGTATGGGAAAAAACAAGTGGGAGTGCTGTTCGCCCTTCACTTTACTATTCTCCCGCCCAATGGGTTCCGCATATTACTTTAGCCTACAATGATCTGAACCAACATAACCTGGATTGTTCTATGCAATACCTGGCTTTTCAACGCTTTGATTGGGAAATCCTGATTGACAATCTCGTTTTTGTTGCGCAATCCGAAAACCAGCCGCCAGAGACAGTTGAATATCACTTTGGCAGCACTACAACAATCAGACCTTGATTTCCATAGGAAACCAAGCTTGCGAGATAAATCGCCAGCACCCAATTATTAGAGGATCCCTAAATGAACAAGATTCCCGAATCACATCAGGATTTACTTCAAGACGAAAAACGTGCCTTCGTCTTTCTCAGTACACTCATGGCAGATGGCTCACCGCAAGTCACTCCGGTTTGGTTTAACACCGATGGTGAATATTTTCTGATCAACTCCGCCCAGGGCCGTGTGAAGGATAGGAATATGCGCGCTCGCCCGGTGGTAACATTGTGCGTCCAGGATCCTACTGACCCTTATCGTTATTTGCAGGTGCGCGGGCACGTGGTCGAGATTAACGAAACTGGCGCAGATGCCCACATTGATGCATTGGCTGGCAAATATACCGGCGTCTTCAAATATCAACACCACCAGCCCGGCATAAAACGATTCATCTACAAGATCCTTCCGGAGAAAATCGATGCGCACGGATAACATGGGATCATGAACTCTGATCTGCATACATTCCTGCGCACCCGCCGTTCCGTCCGCCGCTTCAAACCAGAAGCTGTCCAGGCCGCGACGATTCAACGCATCCTGGAAACAGCCACCTTCGCCCCATCCGCACACAATTTGCAGCCCTGGCGTTTCGCGATTTTAACCAGCCTCGAGTCAAAATTCCATCTGGCCGAGGCCATTTCAGCCAGGTTTAGTGAAGATATGCTTGCCGATGGAATACCCGAGACTGATATTCAAATCCGTGTCGAGCGATCGATCCGCCGGGCGCGGGAGGCGCCAGTCATCATTGTTTTCTGCCATGATTCAACCCGGGTGGACCCGCAGCCAAATGCAATTAGTCAGCAAGCCGAAGCGATCATGGGCATCCAGTCGACAGCCACAGCCGGTCTGCAGCTGCTTTTGGCTGCCCATGCCGAGGGACTGGCGGGCACCTGGATCTGCTGGCCGCTGTTTGCCCCGCAGGAAACTCTTGCTGCACTCAACCTGCCTGTGGATTGGGAACCACAGGGGATGATCTTTCTCGGTTATCCCGCCGAAAGCCCGGCAGCACCCGAGCGAGTCCGGCTGGAAGAAATAGTAAAATGGATTTAATAACCCAGAAGCATCCTTTGCGTTGAAAACTTTATCTTCGATTTATATTGCACTAAAAGTATTTATAAAATCTGGCAATTATTGGAAAGTTGTCGGCATTGGCATATTAGTAGCTTTTGCAGGTCTGATCTTTGGCGTGGCATTTTTATTAATTTTTGCAGGGATTTTTTCCCTTCTGCTGAGATGGACACCTTACTGGCGGCCTGCCGATAAACTATTCGGCAAATTATCCCTGGCAGATTCGGATAATCCGCTACCGTTGAAAGGCTGGAAATTGGCACAATTTATCCTGGTTTCCATTCCGCCGCTCCTCCTTGTCATGGGGGGAATATATATCCTGAGCCGCATGGGGTTTGATAACCAAAACCTTATATACCTGCTGAAGAAAAAATGAAGATTGTTGCCATTGCTGGTGGTGTTGGTGGTGCAAAATTGGTCGATGGGCTTGCCCAGCTGCTCATCCCAGGCGATCTTACCATTATTGTCAACACCGCGGATGATTTCGAGCACCTGGGGCTTTATATCTGCCCGGACGTGGATACCGTTTGTTACACGCTGGCCGGCCTGGCCAACCCCGAGACTGGATGGGGACGTCTCGGAGAAACTTTTCAGGCGTTGGAAAATATCCGTAACCTCGGCGGTCCTGACTGGTTTCATCTCGGCGACAAGGATCTTGCCACTCACCTTGAACGGACTCGCCGGCTGCAGGCAGGGCAATTGCTAAGCCAGGTTACCCGCAACTTCTGCCAGGCTTGGGGAGTCCGGCACACGGTCCTGCCAATGAGCGACCAGTTGGTTCGTACGATGGTGGCTACGGATGATTTTGGCGAATTGGCATTCCAGGAGTACTTTGTTCATTTGAACTGCAAGCCGAAAGTGAACGGATTCCGGTTCGAAGGGGTTGATGCGGCGCGACCTGCTCCGGGAGTATTGGAAGCGATGCAAAATGCTGATGCGATCGTGTTCTGTCCGTCCAATCCATGGGTCAGTATCGACCCAATTTTGGCAATCAAGGGTCTTCGCCCGGCAATCGCGCTAAAAACAGTCGTAGCAGTCTCCCCAATCATTGGCGGGCAGACGATTAAAGGTCCAGCTGCAAAAATGTTCACGGAGCTGGGCATCCAGCCATCCGCTGTAGCGGTTGCCCGGCATTATGGAGACCTGTTATCCGGTTACGTTCTGGATATTATCGATGCTGACCTGGCGAGCGAAATTACGATTCCCTGCTATATCACCCAGACTTTGATGAAAAACCGGGATGACCGGCGACATTTAGCCCAAGATGTGCTAAACTTCATTCAAACATTACATAGTCGCGAAAATTGAACTCGATACTACCAGCTAATTTATTTTCTTATGGCCACCTGGGCTATCGTTCCCGTTAAACCGCTGCGGCGCGGTAAATCTCGCCTGGCCGGGTTGCTTACAGAGGAGCAGCGCACCCGTCTAAACCGCTACTTACTCGAACATACCCTTACAATTCTAAATGAAATATCTGAAATTGAGCACACTTTGGTAGTCAGTCGTGACCCGGCCGCGCTTGCCCTTACCCGCAGCATGGGTGGGCGCACGGTCCTGGAAGACGGTGCCCCACAATTTAACACGGCCATCAAACGTGCGACGATCGTCGCACAGGCTCAAGGCGCGCGTGCTGTACTCATCCTGCCGGCTGATCTGCCGCTGGTCGAGCCGGCTGACCTGAAAGAATTATTGATGCGAGGGAATAACCCTCCCACAGTTGTCATTGCTCCGGACCGGCGTTTGGACGGGACAAATGGACTTTTCGTCAATCCAGCTGGACTGATCGAATATGGATACGGTCCCGGATCCTTCCATTGCCATTGCGCACGGGCTACCGAAGCCGGCGCCAGGTTGGAAATCATGCACTCCGATCATTTCGGTCTGGATTTGGACCTTCCGGAAGACCTGGAACTGGTCGGAGGGATGAAAGGATTGAAGTTATAAAATATGTGTGCGCAGGCATATCTTTGCCTTTCTAAATGCTATAATGGGGACAGGTTGTCAGACAATTCAAAGTTAAGAGGTGTGCAATGCAGAATGAGAAGAATCACTCGCTCATCATGAGCCCCATGCAACTCCAGACGGAATTACTCCGCTGCGAGTTTTGCGAGGAAAAACCCTGCCGGGAGGCCTGTCCTGTAAATTGCTCACCGGCCGATTTCATTATGGCTGCCCGCCTGGGCAACCCGTCCGACATGCGCCGTGCGGCAGGCGAAATCATGCATGCCAACCCATTGGGAGGTGTTTGCGGGATGGTCTGCCCGGATACATTATGCATGGCGGCCTGTACCCGCAAGAAATTCGACGGACCCATTAATATTCCTCTCGTCCAGGCAACGATCGTGGAGCTGGCCAAGAACCAGGGCGGCATACCGGAATTCTCCAAGGTCAAATTGAATGGGAAGAAAATAGCCGTTGTCGGAGGCGGCCCAGCCGGTCTGGGCGCAGCTGCAGTCCTTGGCCAGATGGGCTATTCGGTTGATATCTTCGAGAGCCAGGAACGTCTAGGTGGTATGGCAAACCTGATCCCCGATCACCGCCTGGATAAAAAAGTCGTTGAGACAGATGTGAAGTTCCTGCTGAGTCTCGGAAATATTAATGTAAAAACCGGAATGAGGATTGAAGATCCAAAATCGCTGCTGAGCCAGGGTTATGATGCCGTCTGCGTCACGGCTGGTTTGTGGAAACCGATCGAACTCGGCATCCAGAACGAAACCCTCGCCACCCGCATGGTGGATCTACTCTCCAACCCATCCGCACAATCATTTGAGGGTCGGGTGGCTGTTATCGGGGGTGGCGCCACGGCTTTGGATTGCGCCGTTACCGCGCGCGCACGCGGTGCTTCTCACGTGGAACTTTTCATGCTGGAAAAGCTTTCCGAAATGCCGCTCACTTTCAAGGAACGCACAGAAATGCTTGACTTCGACATCGAGGTCAACGGCCGCATCCGGCTCAGTAAAATACTGGCCGAAGGCGGAAAAATATCCGGTCTTGAGACTGTCAAAATGGATCTTCCGGATGGGACCCGATTCAGTCCCGCAAATGTCCGTGAGATAGTCGGAACCCAGGGAACCCGCACCGGGTTCAGCGCAGTGGTCGTCGCAATCGGTATGCGCCCCGGCCTGCCGCGCACAGAGCAAGCTGAAGGCTTGTTCTATGCAGGTGATTTCCTGACCGGCCCAAAGACAGTTGTCGAAGCAACCGCATCCGGCAAGAACAGCGCAGTTGAAATCGACGCCTGGCTGCAGAAGAAAGAAAAGCCGGAGATCAAGAAGACCAACAAATCCTATTACAGCCTGCCCGGCTACCAACCTGTACCGGTTTCGCTTGAGACTGAGTTCTTCGGACGAAAGATCATTTCCCCATACCTGGTCTCTGCCTCTCCATCCAGCGACGGGCTGGACCAGATGACCATAGCTTATAAAGCCGGTTGGGCAGGCGCTGTAATGAAAACCGCCTTTGACAACGTCCCCATTCACATCCCGGGCGAATACATGTTTACGTTTGGCCCTAATACATATGCCAACTCGGATAATGTTTCCGGCCACCCTCTCGACCGCGTTTGTCGAGAAGTGGAACAGCTGATCAAGCAATGGCCCGACCGCCTGACCATGGCATCCACTGGTGGTCCGGTTACGGGTAATGATGAGCACGACGCGGCCGGCTGGCAATCCAACACGAAGAAACTGGAATCCGCCGGTGTGATGGGCATCGAATATTCACTCTCCTGCCCGCAAGGCGGAGACGGCACCGAAGGCGATATCGTCTCACAAAACGCAGCCTTGACATCCAAGATCATTGACTGGATCATGCAGGTCGGCGACCCGGATATTCCCAAGCTTTTCAAACTCACCGCCGCGGTAACTTCCATTGTTCCAATCCTGCGTGCCATCCGCAAGGTATTGGATAGATACCCGCAGAAGCGGGCCGGCATCACGCTGGCGAACTCCTTCCCTACCCTGGCCTTCCGGCCGGCTGCCGGTCACCCTTGGGACGAAGGGGTCATCGTTGGCATGAGCGGAGAAGGTGTCACGCCTATTTCATACCTGACCCTTTCGCAAGCCGTCCCGGAAGGCATCGAGATTTCCGGCAACGGCGGCCCGATGAATTACAAAGCTGCCATGGACTTCCTGGCCCTGGGTGTCAAAACCGTCCAGTTCTGTACCATCGTAATGAAACACGGTTACGGCATCATCAGCGAGCTCGAATCAGGTACATCCTTCCTCATGCAGGAGCGCGGTATCCATTCGATGAACGAACTAATCGGGATTACCCGGCCGCACCCAACAACCGACTTCATGGCCTTGACCCCCATAAAAAAGATCTCTGAAGCCAGGCCAGAATTATGTGTTTCATGCGGCAACTGTGCGCGTTGTCCGTATCTTGCCATCACACTTGACGATCAGGGCATACCCCACACCGACCCGGCCCGCTGCATCGGCTGCTCGATTTGCGCCAAGAAGTGTTTCACCGGAGCGATCCTTATGCGGACCCGCACTACTGAAGAACTTGCCATGTTGAGAGAAAATTAGGAGACGAAGCATGACTACTCGCTTTGAAAATGGGATCGTTGTTACGCTTGGCAACAATAACCGCGTCCTGTGGAACGCAACGGTTGTCACCGATGGCGAACTGGTCACGGCGGTAGGCGATTCAGCTGAGATGAAGCGTCGTTTCCCGGACGCCAAGTCTGTGGATTGCTCCGGTAAGATCATCCTGCCCGGATTCATTTGTTCCCACCACCATTTCTACTCTACCATGGCGCGCGGGATGGCCATCCCGGGCGAACCCGCTAAAAATTTCGTGGAAATCCTCGAGAAATTGTGGTGGAAGGTTGACCGGGCACTGGACGAAGAGGATGTGCTTCTCTCAGCCCAACTCCCGCTGGTCGACTGTATCCGTAACGGCACCACCACCGTGATCGACCACCATGCCTCCCCAGCCGCGCGCGATGGCTCGCTTGACGTTATCGAGACCGCCGTCCGCCAGGCCGGCGTGCGTGCTTCGTTGTGCTATGAAGTCTCTGACCGCAATATCATGGGCGGCGGAATTGCCGAGAATGAGCGCTTTATAAAAAAGGTTGGTAAAGGCGACGGCCAGATTGCTGCAATGATGGGCTTGCACGCTTCATTCACCCTGTCGGACGACACGCTGGAGAAATGCGTCGGCATTGCCAAACAGGGCGAAGTAGGATGTCATATCCATGTGGCAGAAGACCTCGCCGATCGGGAAGATTCCCTAAAGAAATACAACACAACGATCGTCAATCGCCTGAACAAGCTGGGTGCCACTGGCAAGAAGTCCATTTTCGTCCATTGCGTCCATATAGATGAGAATGAAATGGATGTCATCGCCAGAACCGCTACGATCGTTGTTCATAATCCCGAATCCAACATGAATAATGCCGTCGGGGTCACGCCGATCCTGAAAATGCTTCAAAAGGGTGTCCTGGTCGGGCTCGGTACGGACGGTATGGGTTCCGACATGCTTGTCCAGATGCGCTGTGCGTATCTCTTGCATCGACTGGCGAACCGCGACCCACGGGTTGCCTTCATGGAAGCTCCACAAATGCTCCTTCAAAACAATGCAGAGATCGCAGGACGGCAATTCGGTCTGCAGCTTGGCCAGATTGCCGAAGGCCTGCCTGCCGACCTGGCCATCCTGGATTACTGCCCGCCCACCCCGCTCAGCGAAGCCAATTTCCTGGGCCATCTCATATTTGGGCTGGTGGACGCTGTGGTGGATACTACCGTCTGCCGTGGGAAGATCCTCATGCAAGGCAAACGCATCCTCAGCATGGATGAAGAACGCCTGGCTGCGCGCTCGCGCGAACTGGCTCCGAAAATGTGGGCACGGCTGCAGGAACTTCAATAATATTCCTTTCCCATCCATAAAAAGAACGCCTGGTTTTCTTTCCCCGGTGCTCTTTTTTATGTTTCTCTCCTCATCATCTGGCAAATACTACATAATCCTATTATAATAGCACTTAATTTATCCGAATAAGGGAATTTAACTATGGATCGCGTAGCACTTTATCTTCAGGACTCTCATGATCTGCGTGACGGCTTGGATTGCGTCCGTTACGCCGAAAGCCAGGGCTTCGAAGCCGTCTGGCAGGCCGAATCCCGACTGGTGCGGGATGCCATCGTACCGATGGCTGCCTATGCGGCAGTTACTGAACGCATCAAGGTGGGTTCGGCAGTTATCAATAACTGGTCGCGTAATATCGGCCTGCTGTCTTCCACCTTCCTAACGTTGGATGACCTGGCTCCCAACCGGATCATCTGTGGCATAGGCGCATGGTGGGATCCATTGGCAAGACAAGTGGGCATCGACCGCAAGAAACCACTGACTGCGATGCGGGAGACCGTCACCGTCATGAAAAAACTGCTCAATATGGAGCGGGTCACATTCCAGGGGGAGTTCATACATGTGAATGATATTGAACTGGATGTGGTGTACGGAAGGCATGAGCCGCGTAATGTGCCGATCATGATTGGTGCCACCGGTGACCAGATGATGGAACTGGCGGGTGAGATCGCGGATGGCGCGATCCTCAATTATTGTGTACCTCTCGAATATAATGACCGGGCGCTGGAGTTGTTGGAAAACGGCGCCAGGAAAACCGGGCGAAAACTCGACCAAATCGACCGTCCGCAGTTGATTGTCTGCTCGGTAAACGAGGATCACGACAAAGCAATCGATGAAAGCAAGATGCTCCTTTGCCAGTATTTGGCGCAACAGCCCCATATTGCCAAGGCCAGCAATGTTTCGATGGATATCGTTGCTGAAATTCAGTCCATCCTGGGATGGCCGGCTACTAAAGAACAAATAAACAAGGCCAAGCATCTCGTCCCCGATGATCTCGTTTATAGCATCACCGCCTCAGGCACACCTGACGAAGCTAAATCCTGCGTACAGGAGTACATAAATCATGGCGCCACCTGCCCGATCTTGTACCCGGCTGGCGGAAGCCTTAAACTATTGATCGATACTTTTGGAAAACAGGCCATTTCATCCCCACTTCCGGGCAAAAGTAATATACAATTGCAGTAGCAAGATTTACTTCCGGCAAGACTTACAAGCCCTGAAATCCTGGTCGATTCCCGGCTTGCGTTTCGTGAGAGGATGAAATCATGGCCGATAAACTGCATATGAAGAATGGTGGGACTCCGATTGACCAGCTGCGTGAAGAATATGTGCGGCAATCAGCTCTTTTTGATGCCCAACCTCCAATTGTCCAACGCTTTCTCGAATCCCAGGCCAGGCAGATCTCCCAGGGCTATGTGGAACGCATTCACACTTTACGCTTCAACCTTCCAGATCGGGTGGTGCTCTCGGAAAAGACCGAACCGTTAGCCGTTGAGCCAGCTTTCCGCGAACAGCGGGTGGGTACCCTGCGCGACCGGATCGGCAATCGCGATGTGCACGAAACCTTACGCCAACGACTGACTCAATTGGATCAATCCAGCCAAAAGGGTGTCGCCATCAGTGCAGAATTAGTCCGCTATGCGGCCGCGACCCATATGGTGCATAATATGCTGCCATCCGGTAAGAGCATCACCTATGTTGCTGCAGATGACGAAGATATACCCTCCATTCCGGTTGGCGATGAAGCTGAACCCGAATCGGCGATAACCGCGACGACGGATGCCATTGCCGAGGAAGGCAATGGTGAGGTGGGGCGTGGATCCCTGCAAGTGCCATATGTTCCAGCCGCACGCCGCTTTTATTTACCGCAATGGGTCGCGTTCGATAGTCAGGATAAATTAATCGTGAATTCGATTTCCGAAGCAGAGGCGCATATTGCTTCAATGCAGCGCTTCCTGACTATCCTGTTTGCAGCCCGTTCGCTGGCTCCCTATATGGTCGCCGATAGAGAGTTTGAGAAGAAACGCTATGGGATGCTTGGGCAGCTGGTCAACCAGGGCCGGGCCTTGGCCCGTTTTCAAACCCGGGAGATCATCCGTACAATCCAGGAAAGAGCCAAAGCGCAAAGCCTGAACCGCGGCCTATCGTTGAGCCTGCCTTATTTCGATGACCAGGATCTCAGAATTGAATCGCATAATTTTGTTATTATTCCCGCTGGCCGAATCATGTTTGTGCCGGCTTTCGTAGTACGTGCGGCACTTGAAGAACAGGCAAAGGTTGCCCAGGATACCCGTTTCAGCCATGCGACGCGAACGCATTTGATGGCCGAACTCCAGATGCTCGGAGATGCCTTCGAGTCAAACGGATTTTAGTTTCCACCACAATCGAAAAGCAGACTTTGCTCCACAACCAACTGCCCCCGGAAACTTTTTTGAAGGAAAGCTATCATAGCGGGAGACGAACTCCAGAAATTCGTTTCCCGCATTGTTATAAAAGATGAGCTCAGTTCCGATCTACTCTTTGCGCGTCCCGGAAGTGTTCCAGAACATGGAGACTCTCCAAACAGGCCTGTCCGCGGTCGAGGCAGAGTCGCGCCGGTCGCTATATGGAGAGAATGTCCTTTCGGAACAACCGACTACACCGGAATGGCAAAAATTTCTTCGCCAGGTCCGCCATCCTTTTAACCTTCTGATGTTCCTGGCCGCCATTATCAGCCTTTGGCAGAAAGACTGGACTCTCGCTCTTATTATTCTACTTCTGAGCCTTGCCAACAGTGTCTTCTCGTATTGGCGCGGGTATCGTGCCGAACAGGCCATCGAAAAATTACGGCACCTGCTTCCGTCGTATGCTCATATCGTCCGCACTGGCACAGACCTGCATATCCCCGCCAACGAAGTTGTGCCGGGTGATCTGCTGATCCTCGCTGAGGGGGATAACATACCTGCGGATGCCCGAGTTGTCGAGGAATATGGTCTGAGGGTTAATAACGCTTCCCTGACAGGTGAAGCAGTTGCGGCCCGTAAAACTGCCGAAGCCTCCATCGTGCCCGGGCTCAGCGATCTTGAACGCCCCAACCTGATTTTTGCCGGAACATCGGTTGCATCCGGTACCGGTAAGGCAGTCGTATATGCCACCGGAATGCTGACCCAGTTTGGGCGCATCGCCCAACTGACGCAAACCGTCCACGAAGAACCATCCATGTTCCAAAAGGAACTGACCCTGCTCAGCCGCAGGTTGACAATAATCGCGGTCATTATTGGTGGAATCGCCTGGGCACTTGCTACGTTCGAACCACATGTGAGCGCCCACTTCCCAAATGCATTGCTCCTGGCTCTGGGTACGATCGTTGCGGTGACCCCTGAAGGTTTGCCCGCCACCTTGACGCTTTCACTGGCGATGGCAGTCCAACGGCTGACGACGCGTGGCGTCCTGGCCAAGCGCTTGAATGTTGTCGAGATGCTGGGAAATGTATCGGTCATTTGTACCGATAAAAGTGGAACCCTCACTCAAAACCAGATGACCGTCCGTGAAGTCTGGGTGTCACGCCGGAAACTCAAAGTGACCGGCGTCGGGTATGAACCGAAAGGCCAATTCATGCCCTCTCCGGCGGACACTCCTTACGAAAAAGACCTGCTCAGGCTGCTGGAGGCTGCCATATGCTGTAATAACGCCCGTATTAACCCTCCCGGCCCCGAACATCCGACCTGGACCAGCCTGGGAGACCAGACTGAAGCAGCTCTAAAAGTAGCCGCTTTGAAATTCAAAATGGATGAACATGTAATTTCAGTCTTCCTGCCGCGTATCCACGAGATTCCATTCGATGCCAGGCGAAAACGCATGACCACCATCCACCGTGAATTGGATCACGAAGTCGCCTTTGTCAAAGGTGCGCCGCGCGAAGTACTGCAACTATGTACGCATATCCTGGTCAAAGGGGAAGCAGAGGAACTTACCGAAGCAATTCGGACAGAAATCATGTCATCCAACGATGAATATTCCCGGCGGGCATTACGTGTGCTTGGCATAGCCCGTCGGGATTTGCCTCGACGTTCCGGTGCTTACACCTCCGAAGCGGTTGAGCAGGATCTGACCTTCCTGGGACTGATGGCCATGATGGATCCGCCGCGCCCTGAAGTGGAACAGGCCATTCAGACCTGCCGGCAGGCCGGAATCCGCATCGTGATGATCACCGGTGATTATGGGCTCACTGCAGAATCGCTGGCAAGACGGGTTGGCATGATCACTTCCTTACACCCAACAATCATCACGGGCACTGAATTGGACGCAATGGATGATGTTACACTTCACGACCTGCTTGATAAAGATATCATTTTTGCCCGTATGGCGCCCGACCATAAATTAAGACTGGTCTCTGCCTACCAGGCCTGTGGAGAGGTTGTCGCGGTAACCGGGGATGGCGTGAATGATGCCCCTGCACTTCGCAAGGCCGACGTAGGAATTGCAATGGGTATTATTGGCACAGATGTGGCCAAGGAAGCCGCCGATATTATTCTTACCAACGACAATTTCGGTTCCATCGCAGCCGCAATCGAAGAAGGCCGGGCCATTTATGACAATATCCGCAAGTTTATAACATATATTTTCTCCAGTAATGTCTCGGAGCTGCTCCCATCCCTTTTGACTGCGGGGCTTGGCCTTCCGCCGGCGCTGGTGGTCCGGCAGGTACTCGCAATTGATATGGGGACCGATATCCTGCCAGCCCTGGCATTGGGGAGTGAAAAACCCGAACCCGACATCATGAAATACCCGCCACGACGCTCACAGCCCCTTCTGGATCGGGGGCTGCTCACCAGGGCCTTCCTATGGCTGGGGTTGCTGGAGGCCGGGTTATGCTATCTTGCCTTTATTTCTACCTACCTTTTCTCAGGAAATGCGAGCCTGCTTAATCAGCCCTTCCTGAATGGGATCAATTGGCCGCATTTACTATTCATCCCCGGGAATGTGGATGCAGTTGCCAGGACAGTTTTTCTTGCCGGCGTGGTGCTTGGTCAGATCGGAAACACCTTCGCCTGCCGGACATCCAAAGCCCACAACACCCAAATGGGCTGGGGCAGCAATAAGGTATTACTGCTTGGCATCGCCCTGGCTTTGCTCATGATTGCCGGGATGATTTACATTCCATTCCTGGCAGATGCCTTTAATAACCAGCCTTTTCCGCCGGTCATTTGGCCGGTGTTGGCATTGTTCTCATTATTACTCTACACACTGGAATGGTTCAGAAAAGCACTCGTGCGTTCGAGGGAACGCAGGCATTCAAAACGCCTGACTGAGCCAAAGATGAAATGAAAGGAGCCAGGAAATGAAAACTATTATCATGGGCTATGGGCGTATCGGAGCGCAAGTGGGCAAACTCCTGATCGAGCAAAACCACGACGTTACGATCATCGATCATGATGCGGATGCCGACGGGCGGCTGGGCCCTAACTTTAAAGGCCGTATTATCCGGGGACTAGGTTTTGACCACAACGTTCTGATCCAGGCAGGGATCGAAGAGGCCGAGGCATTCGTCGCAGCCAGCCATTCTGATAATGCCAATATCGTTTCAGCCCGTATCGCGCGTAATATATTCCATGTACCACGGGTTGTCGCCCGTCTTTTCGACCCGCTTCGAGCAGAAATATATCAAAGGCTGGGTCTTACTACCATTTCCCCAAATAACTGGGGAGCAGAACGAATCCTGCAGGTACTGACGCATTCGGAGCTGGATGTTTGGGATACCTTCGGGCGCGGTGAAGTTTCGCTTGTACACCTGGAAGTACCACCGCTTTTAATCGGTAGGACCGTAAATCAATTAAATGTGTCCGGGGAAGTCTTGGTGGCATCCATAACGCGCAATGGGCAGGCTTTCATTCCAATTATCGGTACAGTGTTCCAGGAAGGTGACCTGCTTAACCTTGTTGTTCTTTCATCCGCGATGATTCGACTTGAGGAAATGTTGGGACTGGAAAGGAGGTAAGCATGTTCGTGATTATTGTCGGCGGTGGAAATACCGGTTCTTACCTGGCAAAATTGCTCCTGGATGCGGGCCATTTAGTTAAGGTTGTGGAAGAACGCCCTGGGATCCTGGATAAAATCAAGGATGAAATTCCACCAGAATCTATTATTGCTGGCGATGGCAGCTCTCCGCAGGTCCTGGAAGCTGCCGGGGTCCTCAAAGCCAATGTGCTGGCAGCTGTGACCGGCTCAGATGAGACCAATCTGGTGATCACATCTCTGGCGCGCTTTGAATTTAATGTCCCACGTGTGATTGCGCGACTAAACAATCCAAAAAATGTCTGGTTGTTCACGCCTGAGATGGGAGTGGATGTGGCCCTCAACCAGGCTGACATCCTGGCGCGCCTGGTGGCAGAAGAAATGTCACTGGGTGATATGATGACCCTGCTAAAATTGCGCAAAGGCGAGTATTCACTGGTAGAAGAAAAAGTCCATCCGCTATCACCAGCTTCTTCAAAATTCCTACGTGAACTCCAAATTCCGAGTGAATGCGTCATCGTTGCCGTCATTCGCAAAGGGCAATTGATCATCCCGCATGGAGATACAGTTCTGCAGCCGGCCGATGAGATCCTGGCTTTGGTGCATGGGTCTCAACTGGCTGAATTCGCAGCGATGCTCGGGCCAAAGGAACCGGTTGTGAGGAAAGCTGACAAGTGAGAAAACAACCCAATTCCCGTATGTGTTTTATCTGTGGGCTGGAAAACCCGGTTGGACTAAAATTG
The DNA here is from genome assembly GCA_017882145.1 of Anaerolineales bacterium. GTDB lineage: Bacteria > Chloroflexota > Anaerolineae > Anaerolineales > Villigracilaceae > UBA877. Next base: position 6,962 of record JADGQB010000017.1, on the reverse strand, counting down.
AAGATCTATGAGATCGAGCCAGGTGTCATCGAGACAACTTATACAGCTCCGGAACATTACCAAAGCTATCCGGGCATTTTGCATGGCGGCATCGTAGCCACCATTCTGGATGAGATCAGCGGTCGCTCCCATATGGGTGATCCATCCAAGGCGCGCTTCATGTATACCGCCAAACTGGAGGTGAAGTATCGCAAAAATGTCCCGATCGGGAAACCGCTCCGCATCGTAGGGAAAGCCGGAAAAACCAAAGGCCGGATGGCTGAAGCCTGGGGAGGAATATATGACGAGACCGGTACACTCCTCGCAGAATGCAATTCACTATTGATCGACATCCCGGCTGAGAGTCTCAACCAGGTCGATCAGGATGCCTTGGGGTGGAAAATCTACCCAGACTGATTCTATTTATTCCCATTAGATGCATGCTAGTCAACGAACTGGGGAATACTAACGTTTACGTTGACGTAATCCAGCCAGCCTTGATATTGAGGCAGGTTGCCGTGAACAGCATTCTGATATACATTCTGAATCGCAACGGTGATGGGGCCGGTTTTGCCGTTGCCAATCCTGCGGAAATCAATTTCCCGCAGGCCAACACACTCGGCGGCCGTTCCACTTACAAAGACCTCATCAGCCGTATAAAGCTGGTCGCGCGAAATGAGCGATTCGATGACTTCATAGCCCAGATCCTTGGCAATCGTTATGACCGAATCGCGCGTAATGCCTGCGAGAACGTCCGCCAGCTGGGGGCTGAAGATCTTGTTTTTCCTTACAACGAACAGGTTCTCACCGGTGCATTCGGCCACATAACCCTGAGTATTCAGCATAATGGCTTCATCAAAACCCAGGCGGGCTGATTCTGTCTTGGCCAGAATACTGTTAGCATAATTTCCGGATATTTTTGCCTTGGTCATCATGATATTGGGCTGGTGACGCGTGAAAGAAGAGATATTGGCGCGGATGCCCTTCAACTGGGCCTCTTCACCGAGATAATTGTTCCATTCCCAGGCAGCTATCCCCAAGGCAGGTACCCCGGAATCAATACTTAGGTTGCCTGCCATCCCATTCATATACAAAAGGGGACGAATGTAGCAGGAAGAAAGGCCATTTACCCGCACAACATCCTTGATTGCAGTCGAAATTTCTTCTTCGGTCCAGGGCAGCTCACGAAAACCTAGTACGTAAGCTGAGTTGACCAGGCGTTCAGCGTGTTCTTTGAGGCGGAAAACGGCCGGACCCTTGGCAGTTTCATACGCCCGGATGCCCTCAAAAACCGCCGCACCGTAATGCAATGCGGGCGTCATAAAATGAACTGTTGCTTTTTCAAATTCCACGAGCTCCCCATCCATCCAAATATATTTCGTATCCATGCTATTCCCTTTCTTTCTTGGTTTAAGTATCTTTATAATCTCGGAAAGCGAAAATCGCTAAGGTCATGGTTCTCAACTGATCATGAAATCAACTTTATAATTTCATCACTCATCTGGTGCGTTTTCAGGCTGCCGCCCAAGTCACAGGTCCGGGCACCGGATGCGATGGCTTTTTCCACTGCCGTTTCGATGGCAGCCGCTTCGGTCTCCAATTTCAGTGTATACCGCAGTAACATGGCAGCAGAAAGAATGGCGCCAACCGGATTGGCAATCCCCTGTCCGGAAATATCCGGTGCAGACCCGTGGATTGGTTCATAGAGACCAAGACTTGTCTCTCCCAGGCTGGCAGACGGCAGCATGCCCATCGACCCGGCCAATACCGAAGCCTCATCAGTAAGAATATCCCCAAACATATTCTCTGTAACAACCACATCCATTGAAGCCGGTCCGGTAATTATTCGCATTGCGGCCGTATCGACCAGGACATGCTCAAAGGCCACTTCCGGGTTCCGCGCTCCCACTTCGGTGACAATTTGACGCCACAAGCGGGATGATTCAAGCACATTGGCTTTATCCACCGAGATGATTTTGTTTTTGCGAGTTTTGGCAAGGGTGAACGCCAGTTCCACGATACGGCGGATTTCGTAATCATAATATTCCATGGAATCCACCACGCGTACCCGTCCATCCTTCTCCGTTCGCCCTTTTGGAAAACCAAAATACAGTCCCCCGGTCAATTCGCGCAGGAATAGAATATCCACGCCCTTCAGTCTCTCCGGTTTAAGCGGCGAAGAGTCGATCAGCCCCGGATACACTTTGACCGGGCGCAGGTTGGCGAATACCTTCAACCCTTTGCGCAGTGCCAGCAGTCCGCGCTCAGGCCGGTCTGTGGCCAGCGGATCATCCCATTTGGGACCGCCGACAGCGCCAAGCAGAACCGCATCGGCTGCCTGGCAATCAGCGAGCGTTTCGTCAGTCAGTGATGAACCGAATTTATCGATGGAACAACCGCCGATCAAACGCTCGCTGAAAAAGAAAGAATGTCCACATTTTCCCGCAATGTTCTCCAGCACACGGACTGCTTCAGCCACGACTTCGGGTCCAATCCCATCACCGGGAAGTAGAAGGATGTTGGCTTTCATGAATTCTCCATGCTACGAATTTGAGAGCAATAATCCATATTCCACAGAATCGGCCAGTGCCCGCCAACTGGCTTCAATAATATTGGTGCTGGCCCCGACTGTGCTCCAGCGCTTTCCATCACTGACGGTGTCTATCAGAACACGTGTGGAGGCGGCCGTGCCTGCATCTCCGTTAAGGATACGGACTTTATAATCATCCAGGTGAAAGGTATTAATTTCCGGGTAATAAACCATTAACGCCTTCCGCAGGGCAGTATCCAACGCGTTCACGGGGCCATCGCCATCCGCAGCCGTGTGAAATATTTCTCCTTTGACACATACCTTTACAGTGGCTTCGGCAAACATACCCCGTCCTTGACGATGCTCCACGATCGCCGAAAAATCGATCATCTCAAATGGGGCCGTATAATCCGCCTGATGACGCTTGAGCATCAAGGCAACTGACGCTTCTGCAGCCTCGAATGAAAAGCCCTGGGATTCAAGTGCTTTTATCTCATTTAAAACTCCAGCCACTTCTTCGGCGTTGATCGTCCCCAGACCGTATTCCTCAGCCTTGCTCAATAAATTACCGCGTCCCGATAATTCACTGACGACCACGCGCATCTGGTTCCCAACCAAAGCTGGGTCAACGTGCTGGTAGGAAAGCACGCTGCGCCGCATGGCAGCCACATGGATGCCGCCTTTATGAGCAAACGCAGATTTTCCTACAAATGCCATATGGTCATCCGGGGAAAGGTTTGCCACTTCAGCTACAAAATTCGCAACATCAAATAATAATGACAGATGGCCTTCCGGCAAGCAAGGCACGCCCATCTTTAGCTCCAGATCAGGAATTACAGCGCACAGATTGGCGTTTCCGCAACGTTCTCCATATCCATTGATGGTCCCCTGGGCTTGAACAGCGCCTTCGCGGATGGCGATAATCGTATTCGCGACAGCACATTCACCGTCATTGTGAACATGGATACCCAGCGGGTGGTTTATAGCTTCTTTGACAGTCCGCACGATCTCACTTATTTCCCAGGGCATACTGCCCCCATTGGTATCGCATAACACCAGGGTTTCTGCACCGCCCCGGGCAGCCGCCCTCAAAGTTTCCAGCGCGTAAGCCGGATCAGATTTATAGCCATCGAAGAAGTGCTCGGCATCGTAAATTACCCGGCGCTTCTGTTCCTTGAGATAGCCCAGACTTTGCTCAATAATGCGCAAATTGTCATCCAAACTCGTCCGGAGGACCTCGGTAACATGCAGGGTCCAGGTCTTGCCGACAACAGTGCAGACAGGAGCCAGGGAATCCAGTAACGCCTTAATGTTGGCATCGTCATCCGGGCCGGCTTTTACACGGCAGGTTGAACCGAAAGCTGTCACAAGCGCATGTTTCCACTGGATATCATGTGCCCGTTCGAAGAACTCGGCATCCTTGGGGTTGGAACCTGGCCATCCTCCTTCGATAAAAGCCACGCCCAAATCATCCAACTTCCGGGCGATGCGGATTTTATCAACACCGGAAAGAGAAATTCCTTCCCGCTGGGTGCCATCCCGCAATGTTGTATCGTAGATTTCAATCATAAGGTTCGTTACCATTAAGTAGCTGCTTTATCTTCGTATTCTGCGATCTTTTCTGCAAATCCCAGAATATAACCAAGCTCATCCACTCCGTTGAGCAAACAGGTTTTGGAAAAATTATCGATCGCGAACGAAGCGGAGCGACTGCCGGGTAACTGGATCATCTGGGAGGCAAGATCCACAGTGATTTCGGCGCCCGGTGTCTCTTCGTTCAACTCGAATAAAATACGATGCATCCTGGCATCCACTTCGATTGGGAGCAAGCCGTTCTTCAATGCGTTATTGCGGAAGATATCCGCAAAGGAGGTCGAGATGACAGCCCGGAACCCAAAACCAGTCAATGCCCATGGGGCGTGTTCCCGGCTGGATCCGCAGCCAAAGTTATCACCTGCCAAAAGGATTTGAGCGCCTTGATAAATGGATTGGTTGAGGGCGAAATCCGGGTTTGGGGAGCCGTCGGTGTTATAACGCCAATCGGCAAACAGGGCTTCGCCCATGCCTTTTTTATCGGTCGCTTTCAGGAAACGGGCAGGGATGATCTGATCCGTATCGATATTATTAACTACCAACGGCAGCATACGGGAGGTTAGGGTGGTAAATTGGGCCATATTAAACCATGCTCCTTGCATCCGTAACCTTGCCGGTAATGGCTGCCGCCGCGGCAGTTAATGGGCTGGCAATAAATGTCCGTCCGCCCTTACCCTGGCGGCCCTCAAAATTACGATTGCTGGTACTGACGGCGTATTGACCGGGAGCAAGCTGGTCCCCATTCATTGCGATGCACATGGAGCAGCCTGCCTCGCGCCATTCAGCGCCGGCCTCTTTAAAGATTCTGTCCAATCCTTCGGCTTCAGCGCGTTTCTTCACTTCTTGAGAACCGGGCACCACCAGTACACGCGTTCCTGCCGCCACTCTTCGGCCTTTCATTAACCCAGCCGCCTGCCGCAAGTCAGACAGGCGGCCATTGGTACAGCTGCCTATGAAAACGACATCGACTTGCCTGCCGAGCAAAGGCGATCCGGGCTGGAGTCCCATATAAGCAAGAGCTTTTTCCAGGGCAGCCTTTTGGGAGGCCTCGGCAATGGCTGCCGGTTCCGGGACCAACCCGGTGATCTTGATTCCCATGCCGGGGTTCGTCCCAAAGGTGATCATCGGTTCCAGTTCGGATGCATCCAACGTGATGGTTTGATCGTAGACTGCACCATCGTCGCTGGGCAGCATTTTCCAACGGGCAACCGCCCTGTCCCAGGCCGCACCCTGCGGCGCAAATTCCCGTCCATGCAAATATTCGAAAGTGGTGTCATCCGGGGCGACCATCCCGGCGCGCGCCCCGCCTTCGATCGACATATTGCAGACTGTCATGCGCTCTTCCATGTTCATTGCGAGAATGGCGGATCCGGTATATTCGAAAACATGCCCGGTCCCGCCTCCCACGCCGATCTGGGCAATCAGCGCCAGGATAATATCCTTGGCAGTCACGCCTTTGGGTAGAAGGCCATCCACACGGACTTCACAAGTTTTCGGTTTGCGTTGGAGCAGGCACTGCGTGGCGAGAACATGTTCGACTTCGGAGGTGCCTATGCCAAAGGCCAGCGAGCCAAAGGCGCCATGCGTGGCGGTATGGCTGTCGCCGCAGACGATGGTCATGCCCGGCTGGGTAAAACCCAATTCCGGACCAATTACATGGACAATGCCGCGCTGCAGGCTGTTCATACTGTAAAGACGCAAGCCGAACTCGCTGGCATTGATCTCCATCTGCCTGATCTGTGCCGCAGCTAGGGGATCCGCAATTGGCAGGGACGGAGCATGGGTTGGAATGGAATGATCCATCGTTGCCACAGTCTTGTCAGGCCGGCGGACTTTCATTCCGCGTTCTCGCAGGCTGGTGAAGGCCTGCGGAGAAGTGACTTCGTGAATCAGATGCAGGTCAATATACAGAACTGCCGGGGAATCAGGCGGCTGGGCAACTACGTGCGTATCCCATATTTTCTCAAATAGTGTTTTCGGCATGGAAGGTCCCAAAGTCTGAAATAGGTTCAGTCTTCAACGCGCGTCTCCGGATCATCGCTGGAACCAAGCGTGACAGCAGATAAAACCGTGCTCAGGTCCCATCCAACGGGAATGGTCAGGGGTTCATGAAAAGGTTCGTACCATTCGGGCAATACTTCAGTTTCTGTTTTGTTCATTTCAGGTGTATTCATGCGATCTCTCCTCTTAGTAAAAAGATTCAATCCCTGGTTAATCCCAGGCTGGACAAAATGAAATTCATTTCTTTTGGGATGAAGCCCACCTGTTCAAGCCGGCCACAATCGCTCGAACTGCAGCCTGGTCGATATTCGTGCCTTCACCAACTCCGAAGAGCACCCCATCTCCATTAAATCTGAGCGGCACATACGCAACCGCAGTGGCATCCGCACCCTTTCCCAGAGCCTGCTCATGGTAGTCATCCACGCTGTACCCTTTGAGGCCCAGCTTGGCGAGGCCGCTGACGAAGGCCGAAACGGGTCCGTTCCCGTCCGCAACCACTTTTCTCTCCACGCCATCGATGTTCATATGCAGTTCGCCATGGATGCGGTCGGGGCTTTGCTTATCGGGTCGCGGCCAGTAACCATTCAATTGGTAGGGTCCGGAAGGATTAATGAATACCTTCTCGAAAACCATTTTTACTTCACTCGAGCTGACTTCGCGCTTGACCTCATCTGCATACTCCTGGATTGCCGTTCCAATCTCAGGGTGCATGGCGCGCGGCGGCTGCAGGCCAAATTCCTGCTCGAGCACCCACACCACGCCGCCTTTACCGGATTGGGAATTGATCCGGATCAGGCTTTCATACTTGCGGCCCAAGTCAGTCGGGTCCACGTGCAGGTAGGGTACTTTCCAACCTACG
>JADGQB010000334.1 GCA_017882145.1 Anaerolineales bacterium | reverse complement strand
CATCAGGATCACCGAACCCTGCGAACTAAAAATGGAGACATCCTGCGCCAGACCGTCATACCAGAGCTGCGTCTGGACGAAGTGCAGCAGGATGAAGAAAACGTTTACACCCAGCGCCCACACGTTGACCGGGTGCAAGCCTTTGGAATAGGTCTTGACGTGTGTCTGGGCGTAAAAGATCAGGCTCCAGAAAGCAATCTGGTGCAAGGCATAGAACATCCAGGCTGTGAAGTGCGACCAAAAGGTGGGTGTGGCTAATTTCCAGTAATACCAGGCTGGGCCCTGGTCTGGCAGGTGTGGTACGGAAACCAGACGCTGTGCCCCCCACCAGATCAAGACGGTAAATACCACGCTGAATGCGATGCCACCCCACAGTGCGATCCGGGCTGAGCGGGGGGATTCTAGCAGATTAGAAGATTCTTTTGATTCCACTTTACACTCCTATTTGGATAATTTACATCGACATTATATGAACTTGTACATGTTTTGTCAAGGTTTACGACTGAATATATTGACAAAATCGGTACAAGAAGGTAATATTGTATCGTTTATGGAAGGAAAAAATGGATAATCAACCCATCCCACCTTTGTCGGAAGCCATCTTCAACATCGGCGCAGTCACCCGCATGACCGGCATCCCCATCACCAGCCTGCACGCCTGGGAACGACGTTATGGATTCCCGCATTCCTCGGCGCGCACGCTGGGCGGGCACCGCCTGTATTCCGAAAAAGATGTCATCTTGTTGCGATCAGTGAAAGCACAGATCGATCGGGGCATCACGGCGCGCCAGGCAGTCATTGCAGTCCAGAAAATGGACCAGGAAGGCCGCCTGCCGCCCGGCCGCTCCCTGGAAGCGCCCCGCCCGATCGTTGTGCCGCCGTCTGCATCCCCGGCCGGGCATGCCCAGTTGGCCGAGGCACTATTCCAGCATGACCTGGCGAGAGCAGATCAGCTGATGGGGGAAATGCTGGCATTCACCTCGCCGGAAGAGATCACCCTGAATGTGATCGGACCGCTGCTGTCCGAGGTCGGGGAAGCCTGGGCGGAAGGCCGCATCAGCATCTCCGACGAACACCTGGCCAGCAATTACCTGCGCCACCGTCTATTGATGTGGATGGTGACCGGACCGGTTGCGCGCCCGGTCGATCCGGTGGTGCTGGCGTGTGCACCCGGTGAATGGCACGAGGGCAGCCTGCTGATGCTGGGTGTGCTGCTGCGACGCCAGGGCAGGCCGGTGGCTTACCTGGGTCAGAATGTGCCCTTTGCAGACCTGGCAGCTTTTTTGGAGCAGGTACGGCCGGCGGCGTTGGTACTGGTGGGAATGCTGGAGGAATCCGCCCGTCTGCTTGCGGATTGGCCGAAATGGATCAAGCAGACTGCCGGCCGGCCGCTGGTCACGTTCGCCGGGCGGGCATTCGTCATCCGGCCGGAATTAAAGGAATTGGTGCCTGGGGTTTATCTGGGTGATAGCGTCCAGACGGGACTTACCAGATTGGAAGAAATATTGAGTTAAGCAAAACTCCCGCAGGTTGCGAACCTGCGGGAGTTTTTCATTAATCACTATTCTTGATACTCCAGCTCGTACTCCCCGATATAAACCGTATCGCCTTCCTGCGCGCCCGCCTCCCGCAGAGCTTTATCAACGCCCAGGCGTTCCATCAATTTCTGGAAGCGGCGCACCGAGCCGGTTTGGTCCCAGGGGGTCATCTCAGCGGCGCGTTCGATGGAGGTGGATTTGACCCGCCAGGCACCATCCGCTTCATGAGAGACGGTAAACGCACGCGGATCCTCGACCGGGCGATACACCGGCATGGGTTCTTCGGTTGGCTCCGGCACTGGCGCCTCGGCCAATGTCTTTACCGCCTTTAACAACAACTCTTTCACGTTGGTACGCGCCAGGGCGGAGATCGCCATGGATTCGTAACCGCGCTTCTTTAGGTCTTTCTTGAGCTTGGGCCAGCGTTCCAGGACTTCGGGCTGGTCGATCTTATTCATGGCTACGATCATGGGCTTCTTCGTCAGTCCGGGGTCGAACAAGGCCAGCTCGCTGTTGATCTGCGAGAAATCTGCCAGCGGGTCGGCGGAGAGACCATCCAAGAGGTGGATCAGCACCCGGGTCCGCTGCACATGCCGCAGGAAATCATGCCCCAATCCCACGCCTTCCGCGGCGCCTTCCACCAGCCCGGGGATATCCGCCAGTACGACCGTCGTTTCCTCATCCACGTTCGCCACACCCAGGTTCGGGTCGAGGGTCGTGAACGGATAGGGCGCAATCTTGGGCTTGGCATTGGTCAGCACGGAAAGCAGGGTGGATTTACCAGCGTTCGGCACGCCCACGATACCAATATCTGCGATCAGTTTAAGTTCGAGGCGCAGGCGTTTCTCTTCACCCGGTTCGCCGTTTTCGGCCGTACGCGGGATCTGGTTGATTGAACTCTTGAAGTGCGGGGTGCCGCGCCCACCGCGCCCGCCTTTGCACACCACCAACAATTGCCCTGGAGTGGTCAGGTCACCGAGCAAATCGCCGGATGCAGCATCGTATACCAGTGTGCCGGGTGGCACCGGGACAACCAGGTTATCAGCGGATTTGCCAGACTTGTTATTCGTACCGCCGCCTTTACCATCTTCGGCCGTAAAACGGGTCGTGAAACGGAAGGATGCCAGCGAATTTAGCGTGGCACGGACTTCGAGGATCACATCCCCACCCCTCCCACCGTCACCGCCATCCGGCCCGCCGCGCGGTACAAATTTCTCGCGGTGGAAGTGCATCATGCCCTTACCGCCTGTGCCGGACTGAACGAGTATTTCTGCTTTATCTATGAACATAAATTCTCCAATTGGATCATTATACCGTCTCTTGCGCAGGGATGACCCTCTGGGAATCCCTGGCGAAAAAAAGAAAACGGGGATTGACAAAGCTCCATGCTCGAGGTAATATATGACGAATATTATATATGACTTATCTTATATAAGGAGCGTCCCATATGAGCCTCGAATATGCCATTCTGGGTTTTCTGAACTACCTGCCCCTCTCGGGTTATGATCTGAAGAAAATGTTCGATATTTCCGTCCAACATTTTTGGCAGGCCGATCAAAGCCAGATCTACCGCACCCTGGCCCAACTGACCGAACAAGGTTTGGTCGAGAAGGAAGTCATCCACCAGGAGGATCGGCCGGACCGCAAGGTTTATTCGATCACGCCCTCCGGGCAGGAGCAACTCCAGGCCTGGCTAAAGATCATGCCGCCCCCAAAACCTGACCACAGTGCCGCCCTTATCCAGGTTTTTTTCTGCGGACAGCTTTCCAATGAGGAAATTCTGACCAAGTTCGAGAGCATGGCTGCAATGATGAAGGTCGTGTTGCAGCGCTATCAGCAAGTCCCAACTCAGTTGGAGGAGTATAAGAGCATGGTCAATTCCCAACGCGAGACCTTTTTCTGGCTGCTGACCCTTGACCTGGGCCTGCGCAGCATACGCGCCAACCTGGAGTGGGCCGAGTCGATTATAGAAATGCTGAAGAACGGTAAAGTCCCAGCAAAATAAACAATGAACAATTCTTGGAAAGGAAAATGGCATGGATAAAATACTTGTCACATACGCAACCAACTCCGGCAGCACCTCCGAGGTCGCCAAAGCCGTGATGGAAGAGCTACAGAAATCCGGCGCACAGGTGGAACTACTCCCCGTCGCACAAGTGAGTGATCTTGCATCTTACTCGGCGGTTGTCGTCGGCGCGCCCATGATCATGGGCTGGCACCAGGCAGCCCTGAGTTTTCTTCGGAAAAACAAAGCCGCCCTGGGAAAAATACCGCTGGCAGTGTTCGTAACCTGTATGAACCTGACCGCAACAGGTGAAACCAGCCTCCAGGGTGTGCCGGTCAGTGTCGATAAAAACCTGCCCAAGCCGCCGAAGGTTGCCAACCGCCTGTCTTTCAAGGAACGCTACTCCCGGGTTTCGAATTATCTGCGCCCGATCCTGCGAGCTAGCGCGCGTAAACCGGTTTCGGTGGGCGTCTTTGGCGGGCAGTTGAATTATTCCCGCATGCAATGGTGGGCGATGATATTCGTTGTCCTGATCCTGCAAGCCCCGGCCGGCGACAGGCGCAACTGGGATGCGATCCGGGCCTGGGCCAGGGGCCTGCCTGACTTGTTCAATGCCGAAGTAGCCAGAAGCTGATCCATCATGAAAATCACCATTCTGAACGCAAACCCCGAAAGGTCCGCATTCGACGCTTACCTGGCTCAGCTGAAGACTGCTTTGGAGGCGGGTGGTCATAAAGTCATCCAACTCGATTTGCGGGATATGTCCCTGCGTTACTGCATCGGCTGCTGGGGCTGCTGGGTGAAAACTCCCGGCGAATGTGTCAGCCAGGATGCTTCCATCCAAATGGATAAGGCAGTCATCAATTCTGATTTTGTCCTATGGGCGGCCCCGCTCAAAATGGGCTTTCCGTCCGAACTGCTCAAACGCGCCAACGACAAGCACCTGCCGCTCATCCACCCCTACGTGCTGGTGGACCACAGCGAAGCGCACCACCTCCAGCGCTA
>JADGQB010000333.1 GCA_017882145.1 Anaerolineales bacterium | reverse complement strand
GCTCACTGGTTGTGACGGTCGGGGCCATGCTGATCGCCATCCCATTCGGAATAGGGACAGCGGTCTTTCTGGCTGAAATTGCCCCGCGCTGGATGCGTGAAATCCTCAAACCGCTGGTGGAACTGTTGGGCGGGATACCGTCGGTGGTCCTCGGCTTCCTCGGGATTCTGCTGCTCTCGCCGTTCCTGCGAGTCTTTCTAAATCTGCCTACCGGTCTGACCGCCCTGGCTGGTGCGCTGCTCCTGGGCGCGATCGCCATCCCAACCACCGTATCAATCGCTGAAGATGCATTGGACTCTGTCCCGCAAGGTTACCGGGAGGGGGCCCTGGCACTGGGTGCCACCAAATGGCAAACCATTTGGAGGGTCACTTTTCCTGCAGCCCGGTCCGGCGTCTTGACCGCGCTCATGCTGGGGGTGGGCCGCACAATTGGCGAGACGATAGCAGTGATGATGGTCACCGGCAACGCACCCGTAATGGCGATCAAATTGACTTCCATTCTCTCCCCCGTCCGCACCATGACAGCAACCATTGCCGCTGAAATGGGTGAGGTTGCCAACGGCAGCACTCATTACCACGTTTTGTTTCTCATCGGCCTGGTTTTGTTCCTCATTTCCCTGGCGGTGAATATCACCGCTTCGTCGGTGATATTTAAATCCAGGAAACGTGCTGAAAGGGTGCTGTCATGAAACGCCGCTTTACAGTAGACCGCTTCATTGTCCAGCGCATGGGTATTTCGCTCATCGCGCTGGCAGCCATCCTGACCGTCCTCCCGATCATCGCGTTGTTCGGCTACATCATCGCCAAAGGTGCTCCGGCAGTCTCCTGGCAGTTCCTGACCGCCATGCCGAGCAATGGGATGCGTGCCGGGGGTATACTGCCGGCCATCGTGGGTACGTTTTATCTCACCCTGGGCACAGCGATATTTTCTGTGCCGCTCGGCATTGCCGCTGCAATTTATCTAGCCGAATACGCCAAAGAAAACTGGGTGACGCGGCTCATCCGTATTGCCATCATCAACCTGGCTGGCATTCCTTCAGTAGTCTATGGATTGTTCGGTCTCGGCCTGTTCGTGCTCTTCCTAAAATTTGGTACCAGCATTCTGTCAGCTTCGTTGACTCTTTCGATCATGACCCTGCCGGTCATCATCAGCGCGGCCGAGGAAGCGCTGCGGGCTGTACCGCAGTCATTTCGCACGGTGAGTATTTCATTGGGCGGCACGCGCTGGCAGACCATCCGCAAGATCGTGCTTCCCCAAGCGCTGCCCGGAATTATGACTGGGGTCATTCTCGGCCTGGAACGTGCTGCCGGGGAGACCGCACCGATCCTTTTCACCGGGGCGGCTTTTTTTCTGCCAAAGCTGCCTGGTTCGCCCTTGGACGCTACCATGGCTCTGCCTTACCACCTGTTTGTCATTTCCACGCAAGTCCCGGAAATGCCGCTCCAGATCCAATATGGCACAGCCCTGGTGCTGATTATTTTTGTACTGGGCATGAACCTGATCGCTACCATCATACGGTTCCGCGCCAGGGCGAAAAGACAATGGTGATTCTGTAATGGCAACCAATAAGATAATCGTCGAGAATTTGTCCTTACAGTACTCCGACGGGACAGAATCCCTGCGCGACATTTCCTTACAAATCCCGGTTAATGCCATTACCGTTCTTTTCGGACCGGCTGGAGGGGGTAAATCTTCGCTCCTGCGCTGCCTCAACCGGTTGAACGACCTGACCGAAGTACAAACCATTTCTGGCAAAATCCTGCTGGACGGCGAAAATATCCTTGACCCGAAAACGGACGTTATTGCCTTACGCCGCCGCGTCGGGATGGTCTTCGCCCGCCCGGTCGTTTTACCAATGTCCATTCGCCAGAATCTTACCTATGGATTGGAGCTGGCGGGCGAGAAGCACAAATCAAAATTGGAAGAAGCAGTGGAACGCAGCCTAAAACTGGCCGCCCTGTGGGATGAGGTAAAGGACCGCCTCGAGGATCCGGCCATCGCGCTTTCCGGCGGGCAGCAGCAGCGCTTGTGCCTGGCGCGTGTCCTTGCAAACCAGCCGGAAGTCATCCTGCTTGACGAGCCCACCTCAGGGCTGGACCCGATTTCGACCGGTAAAGTCGAAACAGCCCTGCAGGGACTCAAGAAAAATTTCACCATCATCCTGGTCCCGCACTCAGTTCAGCAAGCCGCCCGGGCTGCTGATTATGCCGCCTTCTTCCTGCAGGGTGAACTGGTTGAATGGGCGGAAGGCAAGGAAATTTTTACCCACCCAAAAGAGAAGCGCACTGAAGATTACGTCGAAGGACGGTTTGGGTAGGGACAGGCAGATTTTGCCCAAAGGTAATCAGCATGGCAGAAATTATCCTTGTTGTCGAAGACGAACCTTCTTTGCAGGAAACATTGGTCTATAACCTCAAAAAACAAGGTTATACGGTGGAGACCGCCGGGGATGGACGATCCGCCCTGGAAACAGCCCGCCGCTTGAAGCCGGATCTGATCGTCCTGGATATCATGCTCCCCGAACTGGACGGCTTCGAAGTCACCAAGCTCCTGAGGCGCGAGATGATCGTTCCCATCCTCATGCTGACCGCCCGCGACGAAGAAATCGACCGGGTCGTCGGGCTGGAGGTGGGCGCGGATGATTACCTGACCAAGCCCTTTTCGATGCGCGAACTGCTGGCACGTGTCAAGGCGCAACTGCGCCGTGCACAACTCGTACGCGATGAGATGGGAAAAGAGAGAGCAGAAGAAACTGTCTCATCCCTGGAAACACTGGCATTCGGGAACCTGGTAATCAACCAGTCCCGACGCGAAGTCCTGCTGGATGGAAAGGTGCTGGCGCTCAAACCGCAGGAATATGATTTGCTGTTGTTTTTCGCCCAGCATAAAAGACAGATGCTGTCGCGTGAGTTTCTCCTTGAAAGGGTTTGGGGATGGGACTATACCGGCAACAGCCGCACGGTTGATGTGCATGTGCGCTGGCTGCGGCAAAAGATCGAAGCTTACCCGGCCGCACCGGTCCGCATCGTTACCGTGCGCGGCGGGGGCTACCGTTTCGAAGGGTAGTGGGATTTACAGAGTGGGTAAACACTTCCCGTAAATAAGTTGATGGGAAGGGAAAGTGCTTGAAAGCATCCCAGAGATCATATCGTTTTTATGAAAACCAAAATCGAACACTTCGCTCTCGGTCTTATTCTCGCTCCACTGGCTCCGCTGGCTGGTCTTCTCGGATTCTGGTGGAGTTCATATGCCTTTTTGCCAGGGGAATGGGTCCCTTATTGTGCGCTCAGCGGACTTGCGCTTGGCATCCTGTCGGATATCTTTATCTTAAAAAGAATGATCACACGTGCCTACAAGCTTGGGGCGGTTTTCTGGCTGGCGGTCCTGCTGTTCTACTCCGTGGGCATGTTCGGTTTTTTTATGGGTGTACCGCTTTTCAATGCCGCACTGGCGATCCCGGCCGGGTTCGTCGTTGGCGGGAAACTGGCACACGAGCCGGTGGATGGAGTCCGGATCCGCCGGGCTTCGCTGCGGACATGCATCCTGACCACCGCGCTGATGGTCCTGGTTTGCGCAGCCTCTGCTACGGTTGCGCTGATCAGTCCATCCACCCCGGGCGATCTGCGCGGCATGCTCGGCCTCGGGTTCGAGGTCACCCGGACCATGATCTGGGGACTGATCCTGGTCGGCGGGGCGGGGTTATTGGCGGTAAACTGGGTGCTGACCGGACTTTCCGTGCATATTTTCTACCGTTTTTTAAACAATACGTGATATGACCTGGTTCCTGCCTGTCGTTATTGTGTTATTGCTCATAGCCCTGGGAGTGGTAGCCTGGCGCCTTGCCATTTTGCACGCCAGGCTTGGGCGATTTACAGGTACCATCCGCAAGATCGCCGAGGGAGACCAGTCGGTGACCGATCTGCCGAAGGATGAACCAGGCCTGGAGGAACTCTCGAATGCCGTTACGTTGTTGGCGGGGTCGGAATGGGAACGGACCGTAAAGGTTGAGGCCGAACGTGCCCGTCTGGCGGCTGTCCTGGAACGGATGACAGACGGGGTCTTAATTGCCAACGTCGATGGGCGCGTACTGTTTTCCAATCCAGCCGCTGCAAGATTATTCGAGAAACCCGACCCAATCGGGCGAACGGTTGCCGAGGTCATCCGCCACTACAAACTGGTGGAAGCCTGGCGCCGCTGCCAGCAGGAGCGCGAAATACAAAGCGAGTCCGTGGAGCTCCCCAACCGGCATTTGTTCCTGCAGCTGGTGGTCATCCCCGACCAGGATACCGGCGGCAGCCTGCTGCTCGTCCAGGACCTTACCCGAGTCCGTCGGCTGGAGACGGTGCGGCGGGATTTTGTATCAAACCTTTCCCACGAACTGCGTACTCCGTTAGCCTCACTAAAAGCCCTCACCGAAACCCTGCGCGGGGGAGCCATCGAGGACCCCAAAGCTGCAACCCATTTCCTGGAAAGTATCGAGACCGAGGTGGATGCCATGACCCAGATGGCGGGCGAGCTGCTGGAACTGACCCGCATCGAGTCAGGTCAG
>JADGQB010000332.1 GCA_017882145.1 Anaerolineales bacterium | reverse complement strand
CACGGTCACGAGTTTTACCGGTACGGTAACTTACGGCGGCACGGCCGGGGTGACCGGCACTTCCCCGGCCTTCACTGCTGGACAGTTGACCGGCGTGAGCGTGACCCCTACCGTACCTGGTATCGGCAAAACATTCACGATCAGCGGGTTCGGCAAAACCACCACTCGCACCTTTGACGTCAATCCCGGGGCGCTGGACCACTTTTCAATCTCAACGATACCTTCTCCGCAAATGGTGGGGGTAGCTATTAATGGCATTACCCTGACGGCCCAGGATTTCTACAACAACACCGTCACGAGTTTCACCAGTCCGGTCACGTACAGCGGCACGGCCGGGGTGACCGGTGCCTCGCCCGCTTTCAGTGCTGGACAGTTATCGGGCGTAAGTGTCACGCCCACCCTGGCGGGTACCACCCGGACCTTCATTGTTACCGGATCCGGCAAGACTGGAACCCGTACATTCACCGTCAACCCCTTTATCGACCCTCCATACCGGATTTACCTGCCGGCGTTAATCAAGTAACGGGCCTATCCTGGCACGGCTACCCACAGGAAACCAATATCTCCTTACCGCTCCCCACTTTGCTGGGGAGTGGGTTTTGTTCTCTCGAGATCCCTGTGTGCGTCGTGAAAGCTCTCGAAAACCTGGCCTGCTCGATTCGGGCTGGCAAGCTGGTTTGTTACCAATTTTGAAAGGTGAAAAATAATCTAGTGAAAAAGGATATGATGTGACTATATAATATCGAGAAACGCGACCTTATTTATCATCAAGTTATATTTGGACTTGCGGAGGGATTCCCATTTACGCCATTTCCAATCGATCTATACGAAAAGCCCTGCATGGGATCCTGCTGGTGGGAATGGTATTCTCCACGCTGGGAGCCAGCCAACCCGCGGCTGCTCGAAATTCCCCGGCAGAAGTTATCCCTGCATCGACAGATACGTGCGCAACACAAACCGTCCGGATTACTTTAGCATCAGAACAGATCGAATTTTGTGCGCCGACCAGCCTGCCAACAAATGTTGTTGAAGATGGCGCATCTAATCCCCAGGCAGCTTATGCAGGTCTCAACCAGATCGATGGCTATGGCGTAGTAACCATCAAGGCGATTTCCGCGGGGTACGCACCCGGGCCAGGGAGACCGGTTTACACTTCCGGGCAGGTGGACGCTTACCGCCAAACCGTTTTGCAGATCGAATCTTCAAAGACAGACCGGGTAGTCTCAAACGCTCCTACAGGCGTTTTCTGGGATGTAAATGTTCCAGGCATCCAGGTGGATGTCTCGCTCCCGACCTCTTCAGGGATTTTGCAGGTGCGTTCGATCGAATGGTATACGGAGCATAATGACCGCTTGTGGAGTTTCATGATCAGCTGGGATACTGGAATCCAGAACGCGAGAGAGTGGGAAACGGCTTCCGGCAATTTTACGGCTCAGAAATCCGGGAGCGAAAATCTCGCCGATACAGCCCTAAACCTTGGGACTGCCTTCCAGGAAATGAGAGCCAGTAGTGAAATTACCGCCCAGGGAGGCCCAATTGACGTTGGCACACCCGCCTGGTGGAGCGGGGTATGTAACGATAACAACTATTATCCAGCGACGGGCTCACATTCATATGTTCTGGGTTCACCCCCCGGATCGGCTGTCTGGCATGGTGTGGCGGCCTGCGGACCTTTTTATTCAATGCATCTGGTTCGTTTCTTCACCGGTGCCTTTGGAGAATATGAATTTCAATGCGTGGAACTGGTGATGCGTTTCCTCTACTTGCAATGGGGGATCGCGCCGTTCAGCGGGAATGGCAACACGATCAAAGATCACTATCCGACTAGTTCGATGGTTTTTTACCCGAACGGCACCCACGCGATTGTGCCGGGAGATATCGTCACGGAACAGGGTACCAGCCCGAATTCCGGCGGCCATGCGGTGGTTGTTACCGGCGTTTCCCTGAATGGAAATGGGACCGGAACTGTAAATATCCTGGAACAGAATTCGTCACCAGCGGGTCTGCGGTCATTGTCTGTACTAAATTGGGAGATCCAACCAGACGCATGGGTTTACGGCAGCCCGATCCAGGGCTGGCTGCATGTCAAGGCCAACCAGCCGGATGGCGACCTTGATATGGCCTTTTCTCCCGGAACTGGCCCCAATGGCCGGGTGTATGCGCTTGCCCTCCAACCAGGTGATGGCAAATTGCTCATCGCCGGTGACTTTACCAGCTACAACGGCACCCTTCGCAATCGAATTGCCCGACTGAATAGCAGCGGTTCACTGGATACAACCTTCAATCCCACAACGGGTGTGGCAATCACAGACGGCAGTTCTCCGCATGTGTATACCCTGGCAATCCAGCCGGATGGGAAGGTGCTGATTGGGGGGCATTTTGACAGTTATAACGGTACTTCTCGCAATTACATTGCCCGGTTGAACAGCAACGGTACGTTGGATGCAGAATTCGTCCCCGCGACGGCAGTCCATACCGACGTTTTTAAAATCGCCGTGCAGACGGATGGCAAGATCCTGGTTGGGGGAGATAACATCCTGCGGCTGAATAGTGATGGTGCGTTGGATGGTACTTTCACAGGCAGCACGAATAATAGTGTCCATGACCTGGCTATACAGCCGTTGGATGGGAAAATTATCATCGGTGGGAATTTTTCAAAAGTGGATACCATCGATCGTGCCGGGGTTGCTCGGCTGAACAGTGATGGTACTTTGGATACATCTTTTAACCCCGGCACAGGTACGGGGGCGATTGGAGTGGTGGCGTCGATCGCTTTGCAAGCCGACGGAAAGATCTTGATCGGTGGCAACTTCAGCAGTTATAACAGCACGGCGCGCAACAAAATCGCCCGGCTGAACAGCGACGGCTCACTCGATGGCACATTTAATCCCGGCACAGGCCTATCAGAGAGTTCTGATTTTGTTCACGTACTTGTTCCTCAACCGGACGGCAGGATTTTGATTGGTGGAGAACTCTCATCCTATAATGGCACGGTGCTTGGCCATCTTGGGCGATTGAATTATGATGGCTCGCTGGATCCCACCTTCTATGCCAGGACGGATGGCGAAGTGGATGGGATGCTTTTACAGCCGGATAATAAAATAGTCGTTGGGGGCAATTTCACAGGCTATATAGCCCGCCTGCTCAACCATATCGAGCCCTGCTACACCTTGTCCATTGTGGCAAACCCGTCAGTGGCTGGAAGTGTGACCGCCAACCCTGCCCCTAATTGTCCCGGCGGGAAATACATCAATGGTACGACTGTACAGCTCACGGCAGTTCCTCGTAAGGATCTGGATTACTGGTGGCTTAACTGGAGCGGGAATGTTACGGGGTCATCCAACCCGGTAAGCGTGAGCATGACCGCCAACAAATCGGTGACCGCCAACTTCATGCATTCTCCGGGCACCTTCGCTAAGCTTCTTCCAGTCGATACGGCTGCCAACCAGCCTGCCAACCCCATCTTGAGTTGGCAGACCAGCGCAGGCGCTGACAGCTATTTGTATTGTTTGTATACCACTGCATCCAGTTACTGCAATAACAACAGCAACTGGGTCTCCACCGGCTCTGCCACTATTGTCACGTTGAGCAACCTGCTGCCTTCCATCACCTATCACTGGCAGGTGCGCGCCAAAAACCAGGTGGATACCACGGATGGCGGTCCCTGGTGGATCTTCGTCCGCAATGGGGTCCCGGCCGTGCCGGTCACCGTCTCCCCGAATGGAACGAATTTCACTGGCAGCCAACTGCCATTCGTTTGGAATGTTTCTCCCGGAGCCACTTCCTATCACCTGATCGTTCATTCACTGGACGGCTCGAGCGATGTGGTTGATGATGTGGTAGTTAATCCCAGTTGTCCGGGTGGCGTATGCACATACTTGGTCGCGCAGGAGTTGTCGGTTGGCAGTTACGAGTTCAAGGTTTCAGCTGCTTACAGCGACTTCAGCGACTTTAGTACGTGGCGGACCTTCAACCTGGTTGTGGGCCAGAAGTTCTATTTACCTCTCGTGATCAAATAAGATCGCTGATAATTGGATTATAAAAATAGGCAGATTCCTTGACAGCCGCTTCCGGAAGTGATATAAACCCGCCCAATATGTCAACGTTAAGTTTGATCTTGAAGTCACCGCGCGCCCGTCGTACGTACTATCCACCCAAGCGGGAAGGATGGTTTTTTTGTGCTTACCTGATACCTATTTAGTCCAGCACGCGCAATTAAAGTAACCCAGGCCCTCCTCCCCAGGAGGGCTATTTTTTTGTCCATGTTCTTGTAACCAATTTCAAATTTATCTTTCAAGGAGAAGCGCATGTCAAAACAAAATGTCAAGAAAGTCGTTCTCGCCTATTCCGGGGGTCTGGACACTTCCGTTATCGTGCCCTGGCTGAAGGAGAATTACGGCTGCGAAGTGGTCTGCTTTGCTGCGGATGTAGGCCAGGGTGATGAGCTGGATGGTCTGGAAGCCAAAGCCAAAGCCAGCGGTGCCAGCCAGTTGGTGGTACACGATCTGCGCGAAGAGCTTGCCGAAGACCACATCTTCCGGATGCTGCGCGCCGGCGCGAT
>JADGQB010000074.1 GCA_017882145.1 Anaerolineales bacterium | reverse complement strand
GACCGATTCTGGCAGTCCGGGCACAAAAAGACCGGGTCGGGGCAGTGGATCCTGGATTTGCTTCATCAAAACCGCAGCCGGGGTATCCGCGCTGAATGGTAAACGACCGGTGATCATCTGGAAGAATACGATCCCCAGGGAATACATATCCGAATACGAATCGGCTTTGCCCATCCACTGTTCGGGCGCCATGTAATCCGGAGTCCCGATCCCGACGCCGGTGCCGGTCAGTTGGGTCGATTCGCCCGCCTCCAGCATTTTTGCGATCCCAAAATCAGACAGGATCGGTGCGCCCGAACGGGCGATCAGGATGTTGGCAGGCTTTACGTCCCTGTGGATGATATTCAACTGGTGGGCGTATTCCAGCGCGCGTGCGATCGGGGCCAGCAGCGCCGCAGCCTCCTGGTAGGGCATGGCACAGCCCATCTTCCCTTTTAAAGTCCCGCCCTCCACGAAAGGCATCACCAGGTAGGGGATGCCGGCCTGTTCGCCATAATCCAGAACTTTCAGAATGTAAGGGTGATCGAGCTGGGCCAGCGCTTTGGCTTCCCGCTGAAAACGCGCCAGAAATTGGGCCTGCTCTCCGCCCAGGATGGCATCCGCCCGGATGATCTTGATCGCCACATAGCGTTCCAGCGAGGTGTCAAAAGCCTTATAAATGGACGCCATCCCGCCTTCGCCGAGCGCTTCGATGACATGATAGCGGCCGAGGTCTTTACCAACCATATCATTCATGGAGGCTCCATTCTTTTATTGAAAACTTCCTGTGGGAATTCGATTTCATGCCCATATCCCGTCTGCTGGCCCGCGCAAGGTAAAGAAGGTGGAACTGGATCGGCATTAGCAGTTCATTACTGCTCTCATACAATAGCATAGAGATTTCCCATTGTCAAGCAAACTCTTTTCGTGTTCACCGCATTCGCAATAAGAGTTTACGATTGTTGTTCTGTTCTGCGCCTGGCTTGGTACCTTTCCCTCCTGCGTCGGTTGATCTCATCACGGTTGCGGTCACGGTAATCATTGTCCCTCTGCCGGGCTTTTTCGAGGTTGGCCTGGCGGTAGGCTTTGGCGTAGGCACGCACCCGGTCACGATGCCGGGCATCGCAGGCTCTGCTGATATCGACAGCAGTGCGGTCAATGTGGAAGGTCACCAGGAAGGAACGGCAAACGGGTATAATTTTGGCCAAATTTATTCGACGTGGAATCCCAGACCCACATAATTAAAGGTACCACTCACAAAAGGAGGTTCAGTATGGCTCACTTGATCTACTCGGCGATCTCGTCACTCGACGGCTATACCGAGGACATGGAGGGCAAGTTTGACTGGGCAGCGCCAGACGAGGAAGTGCATAGATTTATCAACGACCTCGAACGGGCGGCCGGCACTTATCTTTTTGGACGTCGTATGTATGAAACTATGCTGGTTTGGGAGACCGATCCCAACTTAGCCGCTGATTCTCCACTCACGCGCGACTATGCAGAGATATGGCAAGCAGCCAACAAAATCGTTTACTCCAGGACATTGGAGACTGTATCAACTCGCAAAACACAGCTTGAGCAAACCTTCGATCCGGAAGCAATTCGACAATTGAAAGAGTCTGTCGAACAGGATATCCTCATCGGGGGTCCTGAGCTTGCTGCCCATGCCTTTCGAGCAGGGTTGATCGATGAGTGTCAATTGTTCCTCACACCAATCATTGTGGGAGGTGGCAAACAATCCCTCCCTGACAACGTTCGAATAGAGCTCGAGCTGTTGGAGGAACGCCGCTTTGGCAACGGTATGGTTTTCCTCCGTTATCGAACAAGGCAGGGAAGAGCCACGTGACACAGCGCGTAGTGGGTGTGTGGGCTCCTGGACTTACGCCTGTTCCAGTTGGAGCAGATTGCCATCCGGGTCCATAAAGTTAAACCATTTTACGCCTGACCCCGGGCCGTGCAGATCGTCTCCGATTTCGCCGACTTTGACTCTCTTGTCGCCCAGCGCTTTGTGGGCTGCGCTAAGATCTGAAGTCGCGAACCAGAGAGTCATCGTGCCGGGCTTTGCATTTCCGTCATACATTTTCCCTACTAAAATTTCAACCTACCTCGATGCCTTTTTCCGATTACAGTCATTTTCAGGAAAATACAAGCGGTTATTGAAGGAAGAGGGGAGAAGCTGTCGCGGGAAGTACCCAGTTATGGGTGTGATGGTCTACGGTGAGGCGAGTCACGATCTCGGCGTACAGGTGTTGGAAGAAGTGCGAAAACGGCGAAAGATCCACATAGCAATTGCGAAGGTTCCATAAGGACATAATGTGACAGTCACCTTCACTTCCAGGTGACTGTCACATTCACTCAAGCCTATTTAAATAACGCTGAATATCTTTCGGCAGCGACTTTTACCGCGTACTCTGCGATTTGTTGTACTCGAGCATTTACATTGATTGTACTTGCCATAGTATTGCCTATCCCACTGGTGCCGTTCCGCCTGATCACTAAGAAGCACTAATTACAATATACAACATTCTCATGGAAAAACAAATTACCCCTGACAGGCCCCTTTATATGGAAAAGGGCATTGCCAAAAAAAAGAAAGTATGCGAGAATGACAATATCCAAGCGCCCTGATCAGGAGGAAAAATGGTTAAGAAACAGGTTGCTCTGTGCCTTTCTGTTCTTGTCATTGTAACCATGGCATGCAATTTGCCCGGGCTCCCGAATGCGGTCAAGGGAGCCAAAGATCCGACAGCAACCCCAGCGGCCGATTCTGCCAACCCCGCCTCAACACCAACCTGGACCCCCAGCCTGACGAAGCTCAAAAGCCAGCAATTCCAACCTTCCAGCGATTCCCAGACACTCCAGTCTGATCAAGGCTTGTCGGTCACCCTGCCGGGAGGCGTATTGGACAAAGCCCAGGAAGTGGCTATTTCCCAGGTAAAGGGGAATATCCCCGACGGGTTTTCCGGGTTCAAACCGCTGGCCACTTTTGATGTGACGGTTGGCGACCAGCAGACGTTTAACAAACCCCTGGCAATCGATTACACTTTCGATCCGTCCGCGCTGGATGCGACCCGTCCGGCAAAGGACCAGATCTTTGCGCAGGTGTGGGATACCGCTTCCCAGACCTGGACTCTTCTGGATGTCAGTGTGGATGAAACCCGGCACGTGGCCCGGGTTGAAACCGATCATCTTTGCCCGGTGAGTTTCAACATGCTGTTATCCGGCCAGGTCTGGACGGAGACGCCGCATTTTTTCATCTACTATTGGCCATCAGAAGTTACCCAATTAGCCGGCCCCTATAAGCGACATTCGACCGATCCGTGCACGCATCCGGATTACGTGTGCGATGTAGGGGATGTGCTCGAGAAGGTGCATGCAAGTTATACGGATAAAAATTACGTCCTGCCGGACAAGAAAATTTACGTTTTTATCAAAGATATTGATGATTCCTCCACAACGCCCTTTTCCAAGGCCATCCGTGTCCCCATCATCAACTGGCGCGATTATGAAGTTTTACGGAGCGGGCTGGCCCACGAATTGTTCCATGTGTACCAGCTCAACACCCTGGGGGTGATGACCGTGAGTGCCCGGAAATGGTGGATGGAAGCCACGGCAGATTACGCCGGTGACAGGGTGGCTTACGAGCCTGAGCGTACCAACCAAATGGGGGTGGATATCAAACCGAAATACCTTGCGTCTGCCCTGGATTCCACGGCTGATTTTCACGATTATTCGACCTCCCATTTTATCGATTACCTGATCAATATCGAGAACGTCAGTACCTTCGATTATTTATGGTCCAATTCGGCGCAGCACAAGGACGATAATATGCTGTTGTTCCTGGATCAATTTCTGCAAAAGCGCAGCGGAACCGGGCTGGCCGAACATTATGAGAGTTTCGGTCTATATTACCTTTTCGATGCCTCCAGCCCGATCCGGAAACTGCATACCAGCATCGATGCCATTGCCACACAGCAAGTTACTTACACTGAGACACCGGGGGGGATGGTGATCTCATGGGACAGTCCCGCGATGTCGGCGAAGCTCTTGCGTCTCGACAGTGATGCCCCGCGCTTCCTTACGATTGGGATGTGGAACCCTCAAGCCAACGATCATACCCTGATATACAAGTTCCCGGATGACCCCCTGGGCGAAGATTCAGCACCCACGCCGCTGGCCGACCTTACCCCGGACGCAAAACCTGTCTCCATCCATGTCGAAAAAGATGAAGCACTGTATATCCTGGTATTCAACCTGAGTGTGGTGAGGCAAGCAAATGAGGGTGTGGTGGTTGGAAGCAGCGAGACAGAAGTGTATACCCTGACTTTACATTTCGATGACGGCGCGTCTGATTGTGCCCAACAAGCCGCCAGCGGACTTGGGTACGTATTTGTTTATCTGGATCGTAAGAAAGGAACGGTTACGGTGGCCTACCACAGCCAGGAGGATGATCCCTACTGGAGTGAGGGCGCCGAACACACAGTGACCGTGGATGGCAGCGGCAAGTTGGTCGGAGAGGAGATAACAGGCAGTTTCTCGGGCACCGATTCGTTGGATAACGGGGATGGCGGTTCCATGAATATTGAGGCGACTTTTGACTTCACTGCCAGTCCGGATGATCCGAATTTGTGGGATGGGGTGGTCAAAGGGGAGGTAGTGGTAAAAATCCCCACCCGGGATACATCCAAAGGAATGGATTGCACCGCTGCATTTGGAACAAAGCGCACAAACCTTTGGCCGTCCAGCAAAGTACCGTAAGGTAAACCTGGGGCAATCCCCGATTTCCGCGATGCCCGGTCGTAGAGACATTTTCGATACAGCCACAGATGTAGTTTTCCGGAGGCATGGTGGTGGAGGAAATTGCTGAGGGTCTGGCGGCGCGAATTTTTGACGCACACCCTGCATGGTTGGGCTAAATATCCTTCCGAGAATTCAGAAAGTGTATCCTGATGCTAGAGCTGGATGGACCTTTATTTAAATCGTTGCCGTTCTTTTATTTTCCGCCTCTCCCCGCACTTTGGGGATTGTGTCCGGCCTGCCCCCCTTCACGGGGGTCGTGGTTAATTTAAAATCACCTTAACACCTCAACCTCATCTGGATCCTCTGGTGCGGTTGGTGCCTTTGGTACTTCTGGCGCGTTTGGTTATGGCAGACCTGATCACCTCGGCATCCCTCTTTCAGCTTCTACCTTTCCCCTAATTCGCTCAAAAACAACACAAAACTGCCCATTTAACCCCCGATTCCCGTGGAACAATTCGCTCAAAATTCCTCTCAAAACACTGCCACCCCTCACGAAAACCGCAAAAACCTTCAAAACCTGCAATAGATCAGGTTTTTTTCTTCCTGCTCCCCATTTCTCCCGAATTGTCCCTCGTTGTTTTGTACAAACGATCCCTCCCAAGCCGAAAAACAGGGAAAATCCCCAAAAATCTAGGCTACCGCAATCCATCCAGGGGTCTGTCACATACCTTATACCCCTCCACCACATCTGGCTCCTCCCTGGACTGCACAGGACGCAGTCCAGTGCAGGCTGGTGCTCTTGGTGCCTTTGGTCCTTCCGCCCTACTTTTTGGCCAGCTCATCCAGGTCCTGGAGCTTGCGCTTCAGCGCCCGCCGGCGCAGCACCAGGCTGGCCAGGTAGGCCGGGATGAGCACCAGGACGACCGCGTATCCGGCCAGCATATATTTGATCGAGATGGCAGTATCCAACATGATCAGGTTCCTTTCTTAGAGGATTTCCATCTGGCGTTCTTCGATGGCGACATTGAGCTGTTCGAGCCGGACGCGGTGCCAGAGCAGGGTGGCGAACACCACCGAAAAGGTGAACAGGCAGAAGAACATGGTCGCGAGCATGGGCGGGGTCATATTGAAGGCCCCCAGGTTGCTGGCAGTGTTGGTCCCGATCACCACCGGATGGATGGTCCGGAACAGGCGGATGGACAGGAAGGCGATCGGCACGCTCAGGCTGCCGACCAGGGTATAGACCGCACTGAAGCGGGCGCGCCGTTCGGGGTCGTCGATGCCCTGGCGCAGCAGCAGGCAGGCCAGGTAGACCAGCTCCACGATGGCGGCGGTGGTCAGGCGCGGGTCCCAGGTCCACCAGGTGTTCCAGACCGGGCGCGCCCAGATCGAGCCCAGGATGATGGTGATCAGGAAAAAGACCAGGCTGATCTCGATGGCGGCCATTTCGAGCAGGTCCCACTTGCGGTCGTGGCGCACCAGGTAAACCACCCCGGCCACGGCGGCTGCCATGAACCCCAGCATCCCGACCCAGGCGGTGGCGATATGGAAGTAGAACACTTTCTGCACGTAGTTCATGGTCTCTTCCAGGGGCGCATACAGGAACACCATCGCCAGGGCAGCCAGGAACAACAGGCTGGAAAGGATGGTCAGTATTTTCAAAGTGGGGGATTGAGGTTTCATAACTCTCCTTCGAGAGGGAATGGCATCATTCTTCCACGACGCTGTCGAAGGTCATGAAAGCGACCGCGATGAAGATCACGTCGTAGACAATCAGCAGGTTGACCCAGGGCATGATCTCGGCCCCGGCCAGTCCCTGCAGGAAGCCTTCGCTGGCCTTGACGGAGGCCAGCAGCACCGGGATGGCAACCGGGAAGAGCAAAATGGGCAGCATAATGTCACGTGTGCGGGTCTGGACTGCCATGCTGGCCAGCAAAGTCCCCACGGCGACGTAACCGATCGAGCCAAGGATCGTCACGCCGATCAACCCGGGGTTGATCAGATTCGTATTGTAGAGCAGGCTGTAGGCCGGCAGGACGATGGCCTCGACGATCAGCATGAAGACCAGGTTGCTGATGGCTTTGCCGAAGTATATGGCGCTGCGGTCGACGGGCGCCAGCAGCAAACCGTCCAGGCAGCCGCGGTCTTTTTCGATGGCCATCGAGCGGTTCAGGCCGAGCGTCCCGGCGAAGGCGAAGGTGACCCACAACACGCCGGAGGTAACGCTGCGGCGGGTGGGCAGGTCCAGCTCGAGGGCGAAGTTGAAGATCAGGATGACCAGCAGGGCGAAGACCAACATGGCCGAGAGCAGCTCGCGGCTGCGCAGTTCGGCCGCCAGGTCCTTCCAGACCACCGCCAGGATGGCCTTCAAAAAGCCGGCCACCCGGGAGGGCTGCTTTTGTTTTTCGAGCGCGGCTGCGGCCGGGACAGTCAGGGATTTTTTCATATCAGCCTGCCAACGCCTGGCGCCAAGGCCTGGCGATAGAAGTCGAGCAGGTTCTGGCTGCCCAGCCCGGAGGGCGTGGTCGAGGCGGCAATCACCCCGCCGGCGAGCACATCGAAGCGCGAAGCCAGATCCTGGACGCGGCCCAGGTCGTGGGAGGTCATCACCACCGTCCGGCCACGACCGGCGACTTCGCGCAGGACCTTATCGAGCATGTCGCAGGCTTCCTGGTCCAGCCCGGTATAGGGTTCGTCGAAGAGCAGCACGACCGGATCGTGCAGGACTGCCCGGCCGATGGCCAGGCGCTGCTGCATGCCGCGCGAGAAAGTCCGTACCAGGTCGCTGCGCCGGGCAGATAAACCTACCAACTCCAGCACCTGCTCAATCCGGTCGCGAAGCTCAGGCACGCTGTACATTTTTCCATAAAAGCGCAGATTCTCTTCTGCGGTCAGGTCGCCGTACAGGAGCGGCAGGTGACTGACCACACCCAGGCTGCGGCGCACTTCGGCCGCCTGGGAGGGGAGCTGGAAACCGGCGATGCTGACCTTGCCCAGCGAGGGGCGCGCCAGGGAGGAGAGCACGCGCAGGAAGGTGGTCTTGCCGGCGCCATTCGGCCCGACCAGCGCCACGAATTCGCCCTCTTCGACTGTAAAATCCAGGCCGCGCAGGACGGGCTTGGCGCCGAAACGTTTCACCAGCTTGCGGACCTCGATCATCACAGGCGGCCTGCCAACTTTTCCTTTAACTCGAGGCGCTGCTGCTGGTAGGCTTCGCGGTCGATGTCACCGGATGCAAAACGGTCGTCCAGGGCCAGGATGGCATCCGCCAGACGGGTGGTCTCGTCATCCAGGTCCCCGGGTTCGAGCATTTCAGCTTGCCCGGCAGCCTTTATTTTACGACGGTCGCGTACGTAGAAAACGACTCCGCCCGCCACGAGCAGTAAACCTGCCAACCCCAGTCCGAGCTGCAGGGCAGGGAAGGTCCCCGTACTGCCGCTGGCTGCGGGCGCAGTCTGCGGGCTGCCGGAAACGTTCAGCGCCAGGGCAGTTCCGGCTTTGAGCGGGCCGCCCGAGTAGATCTGGAAACTGCTGCCCTGAAAATCATTCGTGCCCTGGTCCGCCAGTCCTGCGCCGGCGACTTTAACGCCAGCCGGGACGATCACGGTGACGGAGGCAGGTGGAAGAACGAACGGCTGGGAGAGACTCGCTTTATTAGCGGTATAGGGGAGAGCGAAAGTAAGCACGAAGGCATACTGCTGGCCGCCGGGAAGCATCGCAAAGCCATTATCGGCCATCACCAGCGGGGCGCTGCCCTGTGAAAGGTCAATGGAGGGCTGCAAAGCCCCCTCCGGCAGTTTGGCAAAGGGCAGGCTGGTGCCATCGGTGGCAACCGTCACGGCCGATTTTCCGGGGTTGGTGATGACATAGATCTCGTTCAGTTGGATCTGGCCGGCGGTCGAGAAGGAAGCCTGGACGTGGACCTGGTCCAGGCTCAAGCCCGAAAGCTCGGAAGTCGAATCGTAAATGGTGACCGGCTGATCGTAACTGCTCTTGGTGCCATCGAAGACGACTCCCGCCGAGAGGAAGCTGACCGGGCCGTACTGCACAACGGCGATGACTTCCATACCGTTGGTAAGCTTGACGTTTTCGAAGGAGTAGGAACCGTCCGGGTTGAGCGGTTGGTTGAGGTTGAGTGTCTCCTGCTGGTTGAGGATGCCGTGCAGGATGACGTTCAGGCCGGTGGGGAGGGAGGCCCCTGAACCATTGGTGACCTTGCCCGAGATGCTGACACCGGCCGCGGGCACACCGGTCTGGTCGCCCGCAGGAACAGGCGAAGCGGAAGTCGTCGCACCGGAGGGGGTTGAAGCTGCGGGAGTGGCAATTTCCGGGGTTGGGAGGACTGCCGTCGGATTGGGGCTGAGCCCGGCACCGGGAGGCGGGGTAATATCTTCCGCCAGCGAAAAATTACAGGCTGCCAGCGTAAAAGCGAGCAGGGAAATTACGAGCATGCGAAGGAATTTCATGGATTATCCTGGAAGTTCATTGGACGGGCTGGCCGCAGCCCGGACAGAAGCGATCGGTAATGAGCAGTGCCCTGCCACAATGCGGACAGAATTTACCCGAAGTGACCGGGCGGATCTTACGCCGGCTGGCGATCAGTCTTTCAGCCTCATCCTTGTCTTCAGCTTTGTCTTTAGGCTCGTCTTCAGCCTCGTTCTTACTGGCGCCTGACGAAAGCTTGAGGCGGCGAGCGGAAAGGATGGCTTCAACCGGGTCTTCCTGCCGGGTGGGGAGGCTGGT
Source organism: Anaerolineales bacterium (assembly GCA_017882145.1). GTDB lineage: Bacteria > Chloroflexota > Anaerolineae > Anaerolineales > Villigracilaceae > UBA877. The sequence continues at coordinate 4,032 of JADGQB010000074.1, read as the reverse complement.
TACGGGCGCTTGAACGGGGGGCGTGAGTTGGTCGAGCTTGCGCAGGATCTCCGCACCCTGCTGCACCAGGCTGAGGCGCTGCTGAGGATAGGTTTCTACCGGTATTTTTCCAAGGCTGTTATCGAAATCCAATTCCTTCAAGCTGTTCAAGACCCGGTCGCGCTCGGCCAGCAGGCTCGAGAGAACCGGGTTGCCCTCAGTTCGCATGCGCCAGCGGCGCATCAGCGGCTGGGTCACGAACAGAACGACCAGGACGATCACAATTCCAAGCAGGATAAGGCTGCCGATCAAGTCCATGAATTATGTTCCTGTCAGCGCTGCTTGCGCAGCTGTTCTTCAAAACGGGCGGCATACTCATCATCCACGGCGGACGAGGCGGCGTCTCCCTGGGAATTGGCGGAGCCGGGATCTTTTTCAGGCATGGAGGGATCTGAAACCAGGGCCGCGGCAGAGCCGGAGCCGGTGCGTCTCCAGGTGCGAAAGGCCATGAAAAGCAGGAAAATGCCGGCGCAGAAGGCGAGCGGAGGCACGACATAAACCAACCAGTTCAGCCCCCTGGCTGGCGGCTCGGAAAGCACGCGCGCGCCGTAATGGTCGACGAAGTACTGCTTGATCTCGGCTTCCGACTTCCCGGCCGCCAGCATCTGGCGGATCAGCTCGCGCCAATCGTGGCAGGCCTGGGTTGGGCAGACATCCAACGGGATATTCTCGCAGATCGGGCAAAACAACTGGCGGGCGATGGCATTGACTTGATCGTCCGAGGGCGTCGGCGACTGGGCGGACGCCAGACCGGTCGAAAAGGACAGGCAGACCAGCAGGATCCCGAGAATCCAGAAGGAACGTTTCAATATACTATTCATCAACTTACTCATCCTTACGGTATTCAGCATTCCATCAACTCTGGTCAATCCGCCCCGGCCGTCTTGAAGGCGGATTTCACGATCACCGGAGCAAGGGCCGGATCCTTGTCCGGCCAGGCCGCCACCAGGGTGCCGAAGATGAAGACAAAGCTGCCCAACCAGAGCCAGCTTACCAATGGATTGTGGTAGACCTTGAAGGGCGCCTGCGAAGCGGAGGTATCCTCCCAGTTGACCAGCACAACGTACAGGTCATCTGAGAGTGTGCTGCGGATGGCCGGGATGGTCATGGGCTGGCCGTCCGGGAAGAGATCGTAGCGCGGGTAGAGTTGGCCTAGATATTGTCCATCCCGGTAGACGCTCATAACGGCGCGCGTCACAGTCCGGCCGTCCACGTATGGGAACTGAGATATGGAGTCAAAGTGCAGGGTATAGCCAGCGAGCTGCATCGACTCGCCGGTGGCCAGGCTTTGCTGGGTGGTGGTCTGGAAGAGCTCGATCCCGATGATGGCCAGGCCCATCATGCCCATGGCCAGGTGGATGATATAGCCGCCGTAGCGGCGGCGGTTGCGCCCGACCAGCCGCCAGAGTGCGACCAGAACGTTCTCGGCGGAACTGCGGCCGCGTGCCAGCACGGCGCGCCCGAACTCATAGAGGGTTACGCAGACGGCAAAGGCGATCAGGGTCAGGCCGATCAGGGCGAACAGGTTATGCGTCCCGGTGAGGACCAGGACCACCAGGACCAGGGCGGCCGGGATGGCCGGCTTCCAGGCGGCGCGGCCGATGGTTTTGAGCGTGCCGTAGGTCCAGGAGGAGAGCGGCGCAATCCCCATCAGCAACAGAATCAGGCCGAACAAAGGCCCAACGGCGCGCTTATAGAACGGCGGTCCGACGGTTATCTTCTGATTGGTGATGATCTCGGATATCAGCGGGAAGATGATGCCCCAAAAACAGACAATCAAGACGCCGGCGAACAACAAAGCCGCCAGCAGGAAGAGCGCCTCGCGCGAAAACATCGAAGAGGAGCCTAGGGACGCTTCGGATTTAAAGTCTTTCCAACGATGGATCAGCAGGCCGAATGAAGTGATCATGGTGATGCCGATGAAGGCAAAGAACATCGGCCCAATGGCGCTCTGGGAGAAAGCGTGTACGGAGGAGAGCACGCCGGAGCGCGTCAGAAAGGTTCCAAAGATCACCAAAATATAGGTCAGAATGATCAGGATCATATTCAACTGCTTGAACATGCCGCGTTTCTCCTGGATCATGACGGTGTGAAGGAAGGGAGTGCCCACCAGCCAGGGCATCAAAGCGGCGATCTCGACCGGGTCCCAGCCCCAGTAACCGCCCCAGCCCAGCACATCATAGGCCCACCACATGCCCAATACCAGCCCGCAGGTGAGGAACAGCCAGGCCCACAGAGTCCAGCGGCGGGTCAGGCGAATCCAGCGGTCATCGGTGCGCCCGGTCACAAGGGCGGCGATGGCGAAGGCAAACGGGATCACGAACGCGACGAATCCAAGGTAGAGCATGGGCGGGTGGATGACCATGCCCGGGTGGCGCAGCAACGGGTTGAGCCCGGCGCCGTCGGGAGGATTAAACGGGATGGCGCCGACAGGACGGAGCATGGCTGCCACTTCACCCGAGGCAGTCTGCCACCAGCGGGCGAAAGGATTTTCAAAAAACAGGCTCAAGGACAGGAAGAACCCCAGCGTGATGGCTGTCACGGCTGCCACCCAGGGCAGGAACTCGCGATCGCGGTCCCACCGGCGGAGCATAACAGCCGAGGCAAAGGCCGACATCAGCCAGGACCAGAAGAGCAGCGAGCCCTCCTGACCGCCCCACAAAGCGGTGACTTTCAAATAAGTAGGCATATCGTTGCTCGTTACGGAGTAGACGTAACGCAGCTCGTAATGCCCGCTGACCAACAAGTAAATAAGTGAGAGCGATACGAGTGTAACCAGTGGAAAGGTCAACAGGACGGCGCGCCGGGCACTCTCCACCCAGCGGTCTTCCTTTCGAAAATAGCCATACATGGCTGCACCTGCGCCGAAAAGTGCCAGCAGGAAAGTTACCACCAAGACTCCAAAACCGAAATTGGCTAGCATTCACGCTCCTTGGATTTTTTTAAGAGTACTTAATTCCCGTTGGCAGCCTGGGTGGGCAGGGCTTGCTCGTACTTTGTAGGGCATTTCAACAGTAACTCATCGGCATAGAAGGACCCATCCTGGCCGAGGTGTCCGGTCATGATGGCCTGGGCTTCGTTTTTGAGCAAGTCCGGCTTCGGACCATTGTAGATCACGTTCAGGCGCGCCCGCTTCGGGTCGATGACCGCGGCATGCAGGACGGCTGCCAGCCCGCCCTGGGCCTCAACCGTGGCATTGTCACCGGGCACCTGGGCCACTTTGAAACTCAGGTTCATGGAATTCGGATCGTACTGGATGGTCGAGCCATCCACCGCTCCGGAAATGCGCAAGTTTTGCCCAACGGCGGCCGAACCCCTGGCCTTAAGTTCATCCACAGTCATGAAATATTCTGCGCTGGCCTGGGTGGATGAAAAAATCAGATATACGACGGCGATCAGGATCAACGCGCCGCCAAGAATGAATTTCCAGCTGCCACGCATACGATTGTTGGGTGTCGATTGCATTCAGTACCTCCAGCATTTATTGAACAGTAAAAAGGGGAATCCGCTTATATATGGATAAGAAAATCAAACGGGTCAAAATTGTATCATATCTTATAGTTGAACCAACCCGGTACGGATGGCAAACTTGACCAATTCCGTGCGGGAATGCATATTCAGTTTTTTCATGATGCGTTCCCGGTGGCGGGCGATCGTTTTATGGCTCAATTCCAGGCGCTGACCGATATCCTGGTTGCTGACGCCCTGTGCCACCATTTCCAAAACCTGACGCTCCCGCAGGCTGAGTATTTCGAGCCCAATTACTCTGCCATCCGCCTCTTCTGATTGAACAGTCCGAGGGGAGGTCCTTTGTCCGGACAGCCGCTGGTAATCCTCCAGCAGCCAACGGGCCAGCGCCGGCTGGAGGTAGACATTGCCGGAAGCAATGGTATGGATGGCTTCCACCAGTTCTTCCGCGGCTGCCTGCTTGGTGATATAGCCGGAGGCCCCGGCTGCCAGCATTTGCATGAGATACTGCTTATCATCATGCAC
>JADGQB010000003.1 GCA_017882145.1 Anaerolineales bacterium | reverse complement strand
ACGTTTTACATCTTGTTTGTAATCCAATTGATCGTTGCAATGGTAATCGCGCTATTTATCCCACTTTCATTATTCAAAGTGGCCGTCTTTACGCAAACCATCAATGCGGTAGCCTTGCCGCCCGTGTTCTATTACTTGATTAAATTAACGAATGATCGCCAGTTGATGGGCGGATTTGCCAACAATATATTTCAAAAGTATTTTGCGATTATCTGTACGGTCGTGATTATCGTTGCATCGGTTTTCACAGTCGCGACTGCATTCTTTAACTTCTAAATAAATTTTCTGTATCTGGAGATGTTTATGGTTAACTCCCGAACTCCAGTCGGGCTGCGTTTCCTTGCCCGTTCCTGGAAACAAATCCTGCTTTTTCTATCCGTATTCGGACCGGCTACCATCACTGCCATGGCGGATAATGATGCCAGTGGTGTGGCAACCTATGCCGTAGCGGGCGCCAAACTGGGTTATCCCATCCTGTTCCTGTTACTTATCGTTACCGTCCTTTTGGGAATTACCCAGGAGATGGGTATCCGCTTGACGGTGGTTACCCGTAAAGGCCTGGCCGACCTGATCCGTGAGCGTTTTGGCGTAAAGGCGTCTTTATTCATTTTTGCAGCACTTTTCATTGCCAATTTGGGCATCCTGGTTGTGGATGCGGCAGCAGTTGAAGTCACAGCTGAAATATTTAAAATTCCACCTGCCCCGGCAGTCATCCTTGTTATCGCCATTGCATATATTGTGGTCGTAAAGGGGAACTATAAGTTTACCCAATATTTCATGCTCATCACGTGCCTTTTTTTTCTCGTTTACATTTTTTCGGCAGTGAAAGCCAAACCGGATTGGAACCTGGCGTTCGGCAATCTCTTATATCCGCATGGCGTCAAATTAAGCGCGCAATACATGCGCGATTACCTGGTGATCGGAATGGGCGTGTTGGGAACGACGGTCACATCCTGGGGCCAGTTCTTTATCAGCAGCTTCTCTTCCGACAAAAAGATCGAAAAGGGGAAGATAAATTATTCCCAACTCGAAACTTATTGGGGCGCATTTTTGACCGATTTCTTTTCTTTCTTTATGATCGTTGCTACTGCGGCAACTTTATTCACTCACGGAATTGCGCTGGTATCCGGTGAACAAGCTTCCCTGGCTATCCAACCTTTTGCAGGGAAGCTGGCAGGTACCCTTTTTGGGATTGGGATTTTGAACGCCGGTTTCATGGGCCTGGTGGTTGTTTCATTATCCACTGCTTACGCGTTCGCAGAGTTTTTTGGGGTCTCCGGAAGCCTGGATGATAGTTATAAGAAAAGTAAAACCTTTTATATCATCTACCTGTTCCAGTTGGTCCTGGCAGGCGTGATCGTCCTGTTCCCCCAGGTGTCTTTGTTTAAGATCATCATTGCAACCCAGGTGATCAGCGCATTTACACTGCCACCCATCTTTTATTACCTGATCCGTTTCACTGATGATAAAAAGATCATGGGTGAATTTTCCAATAATGCGTTCCAAAAGTATTTTTCAATAATTTGTACAATTGTGATAGCAATTGCTTCCCTATTTACGATAGCCACATTATTTGTGAAATTTTGATGATATTACAGACCTGCAAGCCATAAGATCGATCTCATTTGGCGTATATTGACTCCAATCCTTGCCAGACGTCATTGCGCCAGGCAGTGTAATTATGCCCACCGGAAAATTCATTGTATTTCACCCGGTAATTCTTTTTCTTGAGCAGGGCGAACATCTGCCGGTTGCCATCCAACAACCATTCGAAACGCCCAGTGTCCATCCAGATATCAATATCAGGAGTTGGGAGGTAATTTACCATGTCCACAACAACGTATTGATAATCAGGTGCGATGAATGCTCCGGATTGGCACAATACCTTCCTGAAAACTTCAGGCAGGCGTAAAGCGGTAAATAGCGCCATCGAACCTCCCAGGGAAGCGCCCATTATTCCATACCCGCCCTTCTTGATCGATTCCAGGTTCAGGTTTTCCCTGGCTAATGGCAGGACGCATTCCATCAGCAAGCCCAGCGTCGACTCTGCGCAGGAATATTCCACCGAACGGGCTGCTGCACTGTTTTGTACCATCGCCATCGCGAAAGGACGGATACGCTTTTCGGCGATCAGGTTATCCACAATCACGTTTAATTTGGCCTGCCTAAGGTAATCGGCGCCATCATAGACAATAAGCAGTGGGACAGGTTTCTTTACAGCCGGGTGGTATAGATATACAGTCCGCTGCGTACCGACGGCAAAATCCAATGTAGATACTGAATGCCGGGTGACAGTACCCTGCCCATTTCCTTTTATTGGAAGCACAAGTGGACTGGGTTTGCCCTGAGGCATGTAAAAGTAATGGTTGTAGACGCCTGCGCCTTTTCCGATATGGTTGGGATTGAGCGGATCAGGGATACGTTCACCAGTCCGAGAATCGATAAATGCATATTCAAGATAAGCATCTGCGGGCAGGGAAATAGAAAGATACCATAACGCCGCCCCAGCACGCAGCATCTTCTGGGGTGATTCATCCCAGTTGTGGAAGTCATCAATTACGCGCGGGGGGTAAGTACCCTGCCAGACCAGGGTAGCTAAGTCCCCTTCAATGACTGGATTTCCCAGGCTGCGGGCCCTGGCAAGCAATGGATGGGTGGGCATCCTATTTATCCCTGCATCTTCTTCAGGAGTTCTTCGGAAAAACCTGCCGGTTCGCTGCGTTCGATTACCAAATCCCTGGCTTGATGGAACCCCATAAAGTCGTGCATGCGCGCGGCAACTGCTGTAACCAATTCTTCATCCGGTTCGATACCCGGCTCCAGGTAAAACATTTTCAAGCGCAATGTTCCGGTTTTGCGCTCCAATTTAGGATCGAAGCGCCCCACCAGGCGGTCTTTGTGCAGGATTGGCAGGCAGAAATAGCCATACTGGCGTTTAGGTGCCGGTAAATAGGCCTCCAGGGATTGGTGAAAACCCCAAAGCTGCTCATCGCGACGATTGGCCCACCACAAGCTGTCGAATGGGCTGAGAAAAGTGGTCCGGTCAGCTTTTAGCGCTCCATCTGCAGCCTGTTCCAGCAACGGTAGGTTGTCCTGGTGAATAATGTATTCCCCGGTTTTTCCATTCTCCATTAATCCTGTGAACTGGATCAGGATGCCCGCTTTTATGAGCGCATCGACAATCGGTTTTGAGCGTGCTACTTTCATCCAGGTGTAATCGCCGGCATGCCGGGGCAAACAGACCCCCAGCGCCCTGGCTCCGCGTTCAACCCAGAAAAGATCACGCTCTTCGACGGTCGGTTCGGTCTTAACTGCCCATTCAGGCAGGACCCGTTCGGTCAAATCGTAAACTCGCTGGAACTTTACCCTATCGGAGATCATCAATTCGCCATACGCGAATAGGAATTCCAGAGCTACTTTTGCCGGTCGCCAGTTCCACCACGTACCGCCCGGATGGCCGTCTGATTCGAAGTTGCTGACTTTCAGTGCACCCTCGCGGCGGACCCTATCAAGGACTTGTGGAACGAATTCCTTTTGGACCGTCTCGTTCAGCCAGCGGTTATACCAATTGGTTGGGTGCTCGCGCAGATTGCGTTGGTGCGGCAATTGGTAGCGATATTCTGTCAAGGGGATGAGCGAGGCCGCGTGCTCCCAACCCTCAAAGAGTCGACGATCGACCGAAGATGCCAGGTTGTCAAATTCAGCCGGATCATAGTTGCCCATGCGGCTCCATAAGACCAGGTATTGGCTGCGGCGCACCATATGGAGCGTGTCGATCTGAACACAACCCACCTGTTCGATCGTCCGGTAGATGGTTTCGCGTGTTGAAGGAGGATCTTCGGCTTTGTCCAAACCCTGGGAATGGAGTGCAACGGTGCGTAACACCGCAGTTGGGTATGGTTTCATCGGCTTCGTAAAGAAATGCGCATAGGGTGAAGTTCAGCCATCATCACATTTTTTTTGACAGACGGATCGTTGAACATGAAAGATTCGGCGGCTTCGTTCTCATCAGCTCTGAAGACTACCACCCCGAATGTATTGTCAAGGCAAGGACCTGCCAGAAGCACAATCCCGCTCTCTGTGGCCAATTTTAGGTATTCGAAGTGCTCATCCATGATGGCATCTTCCTCAGGTGTAGGCTCTTCGAAAAAACCATCACGGAATGGGTGGGTAAGATAAATGTATTCAGGCATGCTCAATCCGAGAAGGTTCCCGACCAGGCTTCGAAGCGGCGGCCGCCGCGTTCGTTATCCTTATAGAATGTCAGGTAGGTCAATACCTGGTAGGGAACGAATTTTTGCTCTTCAGGTTTATACACCGCCAGGTCGAAATAGGTATGCCAGGTGCCGGAATTAAGATAGATTTGGTTGGTGGGCTTGGGAGTGCCCGGAATTGAATCCAATGGAACGATCTCATGATGGTGGGTGTGCCCGTAAACCACAAACCTGGCGGCACGGTCGAGGAAAGCTTGCTCTTTCAAGGCATGACGGGCGAAGGTGATTTCATCAGCGTTGAATTTCTTACGCGCCCAAACAACAATCTCGTCAATCGTCTTGAAGGAGAAGCGGTCAGTCAAGTGGAAGGCAAGTTCAAGTCCATCCACCAAATCCAATTTAAATGGCTTGTTATCTTTTTGGACAAATGGAAGAGCCAAGAATTCATTGGATAATTCGTTCCAAAGTACCTTGATTTTATTCTGCACATCCTGCCCGACATTACTTTGTCTTAACTGGCTGCCAATCCACAGCGGGGTCGCCAACGCCGGTCGAACATTAACCAGCTGACGCAGGCCATCCCTAATTCCTTGCGGCACATCCTCTCTCAGGCGGCGTTCCACCTCAAGTGGAAAGCGGTTAATAATTTCAACGGCAACTGCATCCCCGATACTTGAAAAATTGCGGCCTTGTTCACTGGAATAATTAAAAGGATCGTACAAATCACCATGCTGGGCATAAATCTCGTATCCGTCCAGCAAACTCTGAAGCCTGGTCGATTCTAGCAATTCATGCGGGAACGGTCCGGGTGGATTGACCAACCCGAAGGCTTGTACGATCTCCTGGCGGATGGCGTCGAAGGCTGGACCGGGCAGGTGATAATACCAATCGTGGTTGCCAACCATGTAATGCAGAAGCACATTAACCGGCTGGCGTTGGCTGCTGTCCATATCCGGTTTTCCGGAGAGGGTAGCCGGTGGCAAGCTGAGACCTGCAGGTGATGAAAGTTTTTTGAGATATCCAATGGCTTCGGAATTTATTTCCAGGATATTGTGCGTGATGGCCTGTAGAGTGGCTGCATATTCGGGCAGGTTGTAATCCGTCCATGGGCGTACGTATCCGGGATCGCCGGGGCGCGTTTCCAGCCAGAGAGCGGAATGCAGCGGGTCGAGAATATCCCCCATCATCAGGATATTGATCTCCTGGATGGGGTGGTAGCTGCCATCCGAATGCCAGGAGGCATTGAACGCCAACTCCTGAAGCCGGTCAAGAAAAAGACGGAAAGCAGAAGCCGAAATGGATTTACCGCAGGTGCCATCCATCAGGTGAATATCGCTGATAATTATGAGCATCTGGAACCTCCTATCAAAAGCGTCGACGAAGATATTATAGCCTTAATATGAGCGGACTATATAAAAGTAGTAAGCCGAACAGCATTTTTTATGGTCATTTCCATCCGTTTTACCCGGTAAACCTTGTATCAATTCACCGAATTGGGGTACTATTACCTAAATATGACCACCCAACGTCGATCCCCTTACTCGCGTCCTGCTGGCGGTGTACATACATTCCGCATCCTGCAGACAGCCTTCAGCGTAGCCATATTGCTGGCGACCCTTTTTGTGGCCTTCTCTCCGACAATGTTTTCCGGAAACTGGACCCCTTTCGCTTCCAGCTTCCAGGCTGCTCCCCTGACGGGTGCTGTAGCAGTTCCGACCCAGGGAAGTGCTGTGCGCATAGGGATCGTCTCCGGCCATTGGGGTGGAGAAAATGGTGAAGACCCGGGGGCAGTCTGCCCGGACGGAGTCACAACCGAACAAAAAGTAAACCTGACGATCGCTTCCCTTGTCAGGCAGAAGCTCGAAGCGCGTGGTTTCGTGATCGACCTGCTTCAAGAGTTTGACCCGCGCCTGGAAGGTTATCATGCAGCCATGCTGCTTTCAATACACGCCGATACATGCGACGTGATCGATGACCAGGCCACCGGCTTCAAAGTGGCTGCCTCCACCTATAGCCGCGACCAAAACCTGGCTGGCCGCCTGACGGCCTGCCTGGACGACCGTTATGCCAGTGTCACCGGATTGCACCTTCACTCGGGCAGCGTCACCATTAATATGACTGACTATCATGCTTTCAGTGCCATCGATTCTGCCACCACGGCAGCCATCATCGAAACTGGTTTTCTGAACCTTGACCATGACCTGCTTGTCAATCATCCGGATGTTGTTGCGGATGGGGTGGTATCCGGAATTCTGTGCTTTGTAAACAACGAGAGCGTTCAACCAACGCCCATACCTGCTCCATGAACCCCGATCCAGAATCGCTCCGCAAGATCCTTCTAAATGCCCAACAAGCCATGCAACGTGGCGACCGGGCGGCCGCCCGCGGCTGGGCCGAGCAAGCTGTCGCTCAAGCCCCGGATTCTGAAGAACCCTGGCTGTTCCTGGCGGCGCTTTCCAGTCCACGCGCCAGCATTGAATACCTTGACCGTGCGCTAAAGATCAATCCGAACAGCCCGCGCGCTCGAAAAGGCATGCATTGGGCGGTGGAACGCCTGCGGCGGGAACAGGCCAGCCAACGTTCAAAGATGCACTTAGCGCCGCTTCAGAGGCCGGCGGAAGATACGCAGCCTGCCCGGATTACGCAGGCTGTTACACAAGCGACTGCGAAATCCGAGCCAACGACACTGCCTCGCCAGCCAATACTTCTTGCACAGTCGGTTTCCCAGACTGCTCCAACACCCACCCTGCCTTCCAAGTCACTGGTCAGGGTGCGTTGGTCGTTCCTGACACTGATCCTGGCAGCCATTTGTGTAACAGCCGCCCTGGCATTCTGGCCGGGGAATGCCTCTCCTGTGTTCGCTTTTTTGCGTTCACCCCATACTCTGTCCGGAATCCCTTTCCTTCCGGCGAGTCTGAATAAGCCTACCTATACTCCCAGCAATACCCCCACTTTTACGCCCACTGCAACATTTACTCCAACCCCGACCGCTACAGCCACTCCGACTCCCACTGATACTCCCACTCCCACGGAAACACCCAGCCCGACTGCCACTCCCTGGCCAACCGATACAGCCATCCCCTTACCGACCGACACGCCCGAGCCGGTGGTCAATACGGGTGGCGGCGGTGTGCGCTGGATCGATGTGGACCTTTCGCAGCAGATGTTATATGCGTACGAGGGCAATACCATCGTCGCAAGCTTTCTTGTCTCGACCGGAGTTCCCCAGTTCCCAACCGTTACCGGCCAATATCATATTTATATCAAGCTTGTCTCGACACTTATGGCGGGGGATGGTTATTACCTGCCGGATGTACCTTACACGATGTACTTCTATAAAGGCTACGGTATCCACGGTACCTACTGGCATAATAATTTTGGCCATCCAATGAGTCATGGCTGCGTAAATATGTACACGCCGGATGCTGAATGGATGTTTTATTGGGCCTCCGTGGGTACCCTGGTAAATGTCCATTATTAGCAATTCCTGGCGCCGCTGAACGACGTGTGGAACCTGAAGAATACACTTTCAAGTCAATGATGCTTACAGGTAACTTCTCCCGGCGCGATTTTCTGAAACTGGGCAGCGCAACGCTGCTCAGTATTTTTTTGGCGGAATTGAATTTTGATTCTGCCCGGGCTGCCCCGGGCTCATTTCAGGGCAGGGTCCAGGCGACCAGCTTGTACGTGCGAGCTGCGCCCGCCTTTTATGGGAAAAAAGTAACCACATTAAATCGGGATGATCTTGTGGATATCACAGATCAGGCTTATGGGGGAGTGCAGGGTGATTACAACCGCGTCTGGTACCGTCTCCCCAACCAGACCTATATTTATTCCGGCTGGGTGCAGAGCGTCACTACCAATCTAAATCCGGTAGTGACAGAGATCCCCGAAACTGGCGTGCTGGGGGAAATCACTATTCCTTTTGCAGATTCGTCCTATGGCGTCAATTCCAGTCCATCTCCTGGTCCGCGCTTGTACTATGCGACCACGCATTGGATCACTGCTGAAGTGGTGGATAAGCGGGATGGAAGCGCCTGGTATAGGGCTTACGATGCGGCGATTAGAGCTTATTACTATATCCGCCCGCAATGGATCCATTTATTCTCATCAGACGAGATTGCACCGTTATCGCCACAAGTACCTGAAAACGAAAAGCACATCGAAATCTACCTGGACCGCCAGCTGCTGCTGGCGTATGAATGGGATGTGCTGGTCTATGCAGCGCGTGTCGCAACCGGCCGGAAAAATTATGAGAGTCCAATTGGCTGGTTCCATACTTTTCACAAGCGCCCCACATATCATATGTTCGGAGGCGCAGACGAATTTTCTATATTCGATTTGCCAGGCGTGCCCTGGGATACGTATATTACGGATAACGGGGTCGCGCTGCACGGCACCTACTGGCATAATGATTTCGGCACTCCCCACAGCCACGGCTGCATCAATATGGCCATCCAGGATGCCAAATGGATCTTCCGCTGGACCCGGCCGGCTGTACCGGCTGGTGAACGCCTTATCCTGCAACCAGGTACGGGGACTCGGGTGAAAATTACCCAATATTAATGGAAATTATAGAATTGTCAGGTAGAATTCTTCCAAAGGCAGAATAAATATGACACATAAACCTCTTTTTGGCGGTCTTATCGTGGATGAGTATGACCATCCAGCAGGCACAGCTTATGTTGGGGAGGAACCTTGCTATGTGGTAAATGACAGTGGATTCCTCCGCCATATCCCCTCTGAGCAGGTGGACCGCAAGGTGCTCGAATTGATGCGCCAGCAAATCAATGGTAACGAAGACATCCTGAGCGAACAGGCTGCCAAGCTGCTTGGAACGGATGATATTTTCTCCAAAGCCATGCTCGAGAACCAACTGAAAAATATTGACAAGCAATTCGATGCCATCCTTGAGACCGGTATCCCCGAAGAAAGCCGCGCTTTTATGGGCATGTCGGGTTTCAAGGTGGTAATAAACATGCATGGCGAAGTCGTCCGATTGGACCAGCCCGCAGCCGCGGACGAGGGCGGGGGGGAGAACGAATAGGATCGCTTGAGCCGCCTGATGGCCGCTTTTTTTCGAAATTTGCATGCAAGGGGAGTATTACATACACAGTAATTCACACTGATCCAGGAAAATTAATAAATAATTTATGGTGTTCCTCGGCAAATTTTAGTATAATAAGGTGAAATATAACCTAATTATGGAGGCAAATATGATTTCAAAGACAATGCAAGATGCAATTAATGAGCAAATCAACAAGGAGCTGTACTCGTCATATCTTTATCTTTCCATGTCCGCATCCTTCGCGAGCAGGAACCTGCCGGGTTTTTCCAAATGGCTGAGTATTCAGGCAGACGAAGAGCGCGGGCACGGCATGCGTCTCTATGACCACCTGATCGATAGGGGTGGTTGTGTGGAACTCAAGGCCATTGCCGCGCCTGCCACCGATTGGTTGGACAACCTTAAGACCTTCAAGGAAGTGCAAGCCCACGAAGCGGAGGTTACGGCCTCCATAAATGCCTTATACGAACTTGCCAATAAAGAAAAAGATTATCCAGCCCAGGTGATGCTGCAATGGTTCATCACGGAGCAGGTTGAGGAGGAAAAGAATGCTGCGGAAATCGTCCAGCAATTGGAGTTGCTCGATGCCCGTGGTACTGCGGTGCTGATGCTTGACCACCAGCTCGGCAAGCGCGGCTGATCTAAAATTGGAGGATTTAAGGATGTTGGGCAACTAAGTTTGCCCAACACCACCATTTAATCCTATCCGGTGGGAAACAACTTGAGTCCCAATTTACTTGACTTCATCCCGGGAGAATTGTATGATGGAGTCTGATGAATGTAAATAATCTAACTCCAGAAGAAAAACTTACTTTATTAAAAGTTGCACGCCAAGCGCTTGAAGCCGGAGTACGCGGCAAACCCCTTCCGGGGCTCGATCCGGATGAGATGACGCCCAACCTGCGCGGCGAGGGAGCTTCATTTGTCACGTTGACAGTTCGTGGAGAACTGCGCGGCTGCATCGGTGCATTGGAACCCTACCAGCCGCTGGCCGAAGATGTACGCGAGCACGCCGTGGCGGCGGCATTGGATGATTATCGTTTCCCGCATGTGCAGGCCAGTGAACTGGCAAACATCCAAATCGAGGTCTCCAGGTTGACCACCCCGGTTCCTTTGGAATACTCGGACTCTGCGGATTTACTTTCCAAGTTGCGCCCAGGCATCGACGGGGTTGTGCTGCGGGATGGCTTCCGCAGGGCAACTTTTCTGCCGCAGGTGTGGGAGAAAATTCCGGATACGGCCGCATTCCTGGCCAACTTATGTTACAAGATGGGCGCCGCGCCGGAGGCCTGGAAACGCCGGCACATGGAAGTGCTGGTTTACCAGGTTGAGGAATTCCACGAATAAGAAGATTTCCTTTAGAAAAAAAACACTGCCCCGGTTACAAATCCGGGGCAGCCGATTTAAGTCTTGAAAAAATACTGGCTTTCCACAGCCTGCCAGGTTTCCTCAGGCAGGGGCATATACTTTGATAATAACGGATGGACACGCCGGATCTCGTCTGCCACGCGCTGGGCAACCCGCCGCATGGAATAATGCGCATTTGCAGCCGACCGCAACTGACAAAAAACGAATGCTTCGCGTAGATTAATTGTAAAAAGTACACGCCGGTTGTAACCATTCGGCACGATGTACGAGGCGATATATGGATTTCGATTCGCTAATTCTTCGTACGTTTCGGCGGCTTTTTCCATGGCGCTGCAGTAGGGCGGTTTGAAGCCGGCTTCCACGATCCTGTTAGGTATGGCATACCCGAGCCGCGTGGTAAGCGATTGCGGCGTTTGGGTCATCATGCGATGCCGCTTGAATTCGGCGTAGCCACCCTGATCCAGGAGCAACTCGAAAGTATAGGAGGTATGCTCCAATTCCCGTAAAGGACTGTCATGCTCACCCAGATGCCCCATCAGGGAGTTGGCAAGGTTGATCCGATCCGCTTGATTGCTGGATTTCACCTTATCCAGTGCCTGGGAGAAGGACATTTCCCCAAAGCGGAACAAGGCGGCTGCCAGTACCCTGGTTTCGCCCTCGGGATCAAAATCAATTAATCTGCACCAAGACTGGTCGTTCTCTTCTATTACTTTACTATCGCCAGTTTTGGCGGATAGGGGATTGTGAGAAAGCTCTTTTCCTGTTTCCACCAGGTATGGGATCTCCCTGGCATATTTGACCAGAGTCGGCACTTCCGCCTGGGCTACGCATTTCACTTCCTCACCAACCTGGCGTACCTCAGCCAGGGGGTGCGAGAGCATTTTGCTGATGGCATGTTCAAGGACACGCGCATTGGCGGTCATACCCAGGTTGGCGAGTGAAGCCGCCGGGAGAAGAAACCGGCATGAATCCACGTAAAGAGAGCGGATACGACCGTTGTAGCCTGCTTCGGATTCATCCTGATGGCGTGGATTTTGTTTTTCCACCAGGGCTTTTAAAGAATTGAGCGAGCGCCTGTATGTATCAAAAAGCAGGTTGCATGTATTGAAATAGCTCTCCCGTAATTTTTTGTGGCTTTCCAACTCGGGCGGAATGAAGAAATCCTCCGGTCCCAACTTCTGGTAGCTGGTTGAAACCGTTTCTTCGACAGTAGGCAGGGTGAGCTGAACGAAATAATCATCCGGGCCCCATCTCTGATAACGGGTGGACTTTTCGGTGTAGGAGGCCAAACGGTTGGATTCGATGCACTCGACTGCCAGGCGGGAAACGTTCTCGATGGCGATATGCAGGACCGCATGCTCGGCTACGGAAGCGTGTCCATACCCAACCACCCATTTCTCATTGAATTTGGCACTGGCTTCGTCGCTAAGTTCATCTGCGATTTTCTGGAATGAATCCGGGCTGCGCGAGGTCTTGGCGAAAGCGACCGCGATGATTTCCGGGGATAGTTTCTTGGGAGAAAGCAAATAAATTTGGCGCTTATGCATGCTGGTAATATAGACCAAAACAGCCGCCTAGTCAACACAGAACTTGGCGCGGCCGGGCTTACCCTAACTGCTGAAATTTTTTGGAAGAACTGGATTGGGATTGGTTTCTGAAAGCACTATTTTGAGCGTATCCAGGGCTTTCAATCCACTGAACAGGAACCATAAAAAGAACAGGTGAAAGCCGAAACCAATGAAATCGGGCGAAACCAGTGTCAGGATGGCATCCAGCCCGTAAAGGATCATCCCTGCGATGAAAGCCAGTCGGTGACCTTTTGCGGACAGCACACCACATAAGATGAATACACTACAGATGAACGCGTCCAGCAGCAATCCGGAGGATTGGATAATTAGTACTGAATTGGGGAAGGATTGAGCAATGTTATGAAAAATAATATCCAGGAACTGCGTGACCCCCAGTCCGACCACAAAGCCATAATTTCTGGTCAAAACAAAGTAGATCGAGTTGGCCAGGGATAACCCCGCGATCCAATGGAAATTATAGGCGCCATTTTTCATCTGCCGCCGCAAGCTGGCCGCGTTCATCGGCATCCTCCTTAAATCGGTGATCTGCCTGGTATTATGGACGAAAATGTCCCCCAAGTCAACCACGAATGAAAGTCAATCAGGCCTCCACTATGGTGCGCGTCTGTTCGACATCCTTTTGAATTTGATCTCTGAGCGCTTGAACGGAAGCATATTTCTCTTCAGGTCGCAAATATTCGACGAATTCGAGCTTGACTTCCTGCCCATATAGATCACGCTTGAAATCGAGTAAATGGGCTTCGATGGTGGGAGCGGGCGGTTCATCGACATAGAAAGTCGGGCGAACACCGATGCTGGTGGCGGCGGCGTGACTTATGCCATCCACCCAGGCCCGGCAGGCATAAATACCGTAGGCAGGCAGGACTTTTTCCGCCGGGATTCGGATATTTGCAGTTGGGATGTTAATAGTGCGTCCGCGCCCATCGCCATGGATGACCGGGCCGCTAATGGAATAGCAGCGCCCCAGGTCTGCCGCAGCGCTTGAAACGTTCCCGGCTGCGATCGCGGCGCGGATGCGGGTTGACGAGATCACCCCGGACTCATCTTTTAGCGGTGGGACAATCTCGACCATGTAACCCAGGTTTTTTCCGATCTCCGTCAAGCGTGCGGCATCTCCCTCCCGCCCGCGTCCCAGGGCGGTGTCGTAACCGATCATCAGGTGTTGCAATCCCAGTGTTTTCGAGAGCCGGTTCATGAACTCGGCGGCGGTCTGGTTGGCAAATGCCTGGTCGAAGTTCTGGGTGATGACAATCTGGATGCCGTACGAACCAAGCAGTGCAGCGCGTTCATCCGGGGTGGTCAGGCTTTTGAAGTCGGTTTTTCCGCCGAGGACAACCGCCGGGTGAGGGTGGAATGTCAGGATGACGGCAGTCCCGCCGGAGGCATGCGCCCCGGATACGAGCGGGCGCAGGATCTGCTGGTGGCCGCGATGAACGCCGTCGAAGATGCCGATAGCCAGCCAGGTATCCTTGAGAGTAAGGTCGTTGAGAGAATGATAGTGAAACACGGTTCGGTTATCTACGCAACAAAATAGAACGCGGACACCTGCGCCCTCCTCAAGAGCAGGTGTAGACGCCGGGTAGGCGGATTCTAATCCTATTCCGCATGCCTACGCGCCTGTACCCTTTCGGGCACCCGTACCCTACCGGGCACTCGTACCCTATCGGGTACCTTCCGCGTCCTATTTATTCTAAATTATGAGAAGAAGACTTTCTTTGGCTGCCATTCCAGGGAACCGTCTTCGCCAGTCATCAGGTCCATGATGGCGATTAATTCACCTGCCATGCTCACGCCGCGCACCAGCCCCGGCTGGGCATCCGCTGCGGCTTTGACGCGATGACCGTGCTTGACCTCTTCGACCTGGTCTGGATTGAGTTCCACGGCAGACCATTCAGCCAATGCTTCGGCGGCCGGGATCAGGAACTGGTACCAGTTTCCGGCGGTAAAAGTCTCCTGCAATTTTCGTAATGGGGTGGCATCCCTCAAGGTGAAACGACCGGACTTGGTGCGTCTCAGACCCACGAGGTATGCCCCGCAACCGAGTGCCGTCCCAACATCATTCGCCAGACTGCGAACATATGTCCCGGACGAGCAATGCACATCGATTACAACCTCCGGGGGCGCCCATTCAAGGACTTCGAGGTGGTAAACATTGATCTTGCGTGGGGCCAGTTCCACTTCTTCGCCTTCGCGCGCCATTTCGTAAGCTTTACGGCCGTGAACTTTGACTGCCGAATACGCCGGTGGAGTTTGTTCGATTTCACCGATAAAGCGTTGGAGAACTTCGTTGAACTGTTCTTCGGTCACATTGACCGGGGCTGCTGACTGTTGGGTAAAGCGTCCTTCGGCGTCGTACGTATCGGTTGAACTGCCCAGGCGCAGGATGGCCTGGTAACGTTTGTCTGAGGCCGAGACGAACTCACTCAAGCGAACTGCCGGCCCGATCAATACCACCAGCACGCCGGAAGCGCGTGGGTCGAGCGTACCAGTATGACCGGCTCGGCGAATGTTGGTGCCGCGACGGATGATATCGACTACATCGTGAGAAGTTAATCCAACTGGTTTGTCAACAACCAGAATGCCGGATATGGCATTTTTTATATCCTGACTTTCCATTATATTCCTCCATATTTTTAACCCGCCCCTGCGAGTCTATTATTTGGTAATATTTTACCTCATTATCTAGGCAATTGTAATGCTTCGCGGGTGGCGTCCAGTACACGTTTCGTGACTTCGTCCAAAGTGCCGGATAATTCCGCACCCGAGGCGGCTTTGTGACCTCCGCCGCCGAATTGGGTGGCAATTCGTGATACATCCACGCTGGGTTTGAGCGCCCGCCAGGAAACCTTGGTCTTGTTTTTATTTTGTTCAGTAAAGATTATGGCTACTTCTTCATCATCTATTGCTGAAATAACCGCGATCAGGTCGGCATCATCATTTCCCGAATAACCGGTAACCTTGCGATCAGCCACAGTTAAAACGGTCCACACGATCCCATCCTGGCGCTCCAGCCTGGATAGACCTGCGCCCCAATATTTAGCGGCTGGAAAGGTACGCCGTACCAGGCTGTGGAAATAGAGATTGCTCAAATCTGCGCCCATCTCGAACAAGTCGGCTGCCTGGCGCAGTACCTCGGGGGTGGTATTCGAGGTCCGGAAGCCTAGCGTATCGGTGACAAGACCGGTTAGCAGGTTGGCAGCCACGCGTGTGGTGATGGTGAGCCCCCAGGAGCGCATATAACGGGTCAGTACCGAGGCGGTCGCGGCAGCCTCGGGTTCGATCAAGTTCAGCAGCCCGAAAGCTTCATTGGTCGCATGGTGGTCGATGACGATATCCGGAGTCCGTAATCCGTCCAGTGCTTTTCCAACCCGTTTCAGGTCTGAACAGTCTACGCAGACGATCAGGTCCACCTCAGAGTGCGATTTGGTTTTGATCATCTCGCTGCCGGGCAGGTGTTTGAATGAACCCGGTAACCCATCCGAAAGCACAACCTGAACTTGCTTACCGGCATCCACCAATGCCAGGCCGAGAGCCAGGCTGGAACCGATGGCATCCCCATCCGGGCGGATATGTGAAGTTACCAGAACGCGCTGGGCAGCTTGGATTCGATCTCTAATTGCTATCTGCAGGTCGTTCATTCTTCTTTATTTCAGCAAGTAAATGTTCGATGTAATCGGCATGTTCCGGCGTGGGGTCCCAATGGAAACGCAGGCGCGGAAAGGTGCGCAGTTCGATGCGCGCTGCCAGGGCATGCCGCAAGAATCCACTGGCATGCTCCAGGCCTTCAAGGATTTCCGCGCTGCGTACGGAGCCTTCCACAGCGGAGACATAAATATCAGCGAAGGCCAGTTCGCGATCGACTTTGACATCTGTTATAAAAATCTGGTGCAGACGCGGATCGCTGATCTCCCGGATGAGTAATTCCGAGAGGTCCTGGCGGACACGATCTGAAATACGTTGGAGGCGGACTTTGGTTGGCATGGTTTACTTTTAGATTATTAGATCAAAATTGTTAGTAGGAGTTCCGAATGGATTGAGGCAGTTGAGTCTTTCCATTCTGGAAATCCTGGTTTTATTCTGCGTCAGTTTTCTCAAGGGTGAAGCATTCGATAACATCACCAATCTGAACGTCGTTGAAATTCTTTAATCCAATTCCGCATTCGAAGCCTGTTCGTATTTCACGCACATCTTCCTTTTCATGCTTGAGCGAACCAACTTCACCTTCGTAGACAATATCCTTGCCACGCGTGACGCGGATCTTTCCATTTCGCCGGATTTCGCCCTCGGTGACACGGCATCCGGCAACATTGCTGCCTTTCGACAGGCTGAATACCTGTAAGACCACGGCCTTGCCGATCGGCTTCTCGGTGAACTCGGGGGCCAGCATACCTTTAAGGGCTTTTTCAACATCTTCGATCAAACGATAAATAATATCGTATAGTCGAATATCTACGCCTTCTTTTTCCGCCAGTCGGCGTGCGGCAACATCTGCCTGGACACTGAAACCTATCACAATGGCTTGGGATGAAGACGCCAGGAGCACATCGTTCTCGCTGATATTGCCAGTTTCGGCGTACAGGATGTTTATGGCAATTTCGCCTTTACCCAGGTTGTTGATCTCGTTGACAATCGGTTCGAGCGAACCTTGCACGTCTGCCTTCAAGATCAGATTCAATTCCCGTGTTTCTCCGGATTTGACCTTGGAGAATAACTCCTCGAGGGTCATCTTCTTGGCAGTGGTAGCCTGTTTCTTGGAGGCTTCGGTACGCTCCAGGATGATTTGCCGCGCTTCCTTTTCTGTTCCAACCGCCCGGAACACATCCCCGGCGGAAGGCATACCGCTCAGACCCATGACAGAAACCGGGATGGAAGGTCCGGCTTTCTCGACTTTGTTCCCGCGGAAATCGAACATGGCGCGCAGGTGTCCAAAGGCATTTCCAGCCACCACAATACTTCCGGTCTTTAGCGTGCCGTTTTGCACCAGAAGCGTAGCTACCGGTCCCTTGGATTTATCCAGTTCCGCTTCGATGACGGTACCGATCACCGCACCTTTGGCATTGGCCCGGATATCCGTATTATCCGCCACCAATAAAATGGCTTCCAGAAGATCCTCGATGCCTTTCTTTTGTTTGGCTGAGACCGGGATGACCATCGTGTTGCCACCCCATTCGTCGGGGGTGAGATCGTTTTCGCTGAGTTGTTTCTTGACCAACTCCGGATTGGAATTGGGCTTGTCTATCTTATTGAGCGCCACAATGATAGGCACCCGGGCTGCCTTGGCGTGCGCAATTGCTTCCTTGGTTTGCGGCATCACCCCATCATCAGCAGCCACCACCAGGATGACGATGTCTGCTCCCTGGGCGCCGCGGGCGCGCATGGCGGTAAAGGCCGCATGACCGGGAGTATCCAGGAAAGTGATCTGCCGGCCCTTCAATTCGATTTGGTAGGCGCCGATATGCTGGGTGATTCCACCGGCTTCCCCTTCGGCAACATTTGAATGACGTATGGCATCCAACAGGGAGGTCTTGCCATGGTCAACGTGACCAAGAATGGTGACAACCGGCGGGCGAGCCGTCAGGGCAGCCTCTTCTTCGTCTGCAATGGTTTGGCGCCACAGCGGCACTTCTCCGGACTCTTTTTCTAGAGGAACTTCCTGGCTTTCCAGCGTGGCTTCAAACCCCATCTCGTCAGCTAGAATTGCGGCAGTGTCAAAATCGATGGCCTGGTTGATACTGGCCATTACCCCATTGGTCATTAACTTCTTAATAATTTGGATTGGGCTCACTTCAATGATCTGGGCGAAATCACGGATCGTAATATTCGCCGGGAGTTCAATCTTTTTGCTTTTCGGAACGCTCATACGGCACCTCTTTCGATCATACAGCCTGTGTGGCAAACCATCTTGTCCATACAAGCGGGTTATGCAGGTTCGCAGCTTGCGGAATGTGCGCTGATGCCACAGACCCTCAGGCTGGCCGGCTGAGCGATTAGTTTTATCGTCAGCCCATGGGAACTCTATTCTTACTCACTGGCTGCCTCGTTGGCCTCCGGAAGGGTCTGCATAAACTCTCGCAGGTGATCCAGGTCCCCGGGCGTCAAGTCCACTTTCAGGGCGTGAGCCAGTGGTCCTTTTAGGCCCTTTTCCCAGCATGATCTTACATTATGCAGGTAGGCGCCTCGTCCCGCCAATTTGCCGGTTGGATCCACTTGCACACCTTCCGGTCGGCGGACCAGTCGGAGCAAGGCCCGCTTGGGCAGCACCAACCTGCAACCTACGCAAGTTCGCTGGGGGATATGCTTGGGACGTTTTACAGGTTTGCCAGACACCTTATACAATCCACACGGCAGGCATGTGCCTGCACATAAAGACAGCTATTCCCATTCTTCCAGGACGGTATCGTCGTCGCCGCGTTTGTGCTTCTTGCGAGCCACGACCTCGCCGCGCTTTTCGTCGAATTCCAATTCGCGGCCTTTTTTGGCCTTCTTTTCTTTCTTCTTGTTCTTCTCTTCTTCGCTCTCTTCTTCCGCGACTGGCGGGTTTGCCATGACATTTTGCAGCGAGAAGATCTTATCGAATTCTTCTTCCTTGGGCTCTTCGGCCGGAGCAACAACTTCGGCAATTTCTTCAGTTACAGGTGCAGCTTCTTCCACCACCGGCACTGTCTCAGCCACGGGGGCTTCGGCTGCTTCTTCCACAACCGGAACTTCGACTTCACTCACCGGCTCTTCGACAGGCTTCTCGGGCTCGGGGAAGGAGATGTTCGCCAAAGCCGCTTCAATGGCCTGCATGGCTTTGGGACCAATTCCGGCCAGGCTAAGTACGCTGTCGGGATTGAGTTTCATGGCCATCATGAGATCGCCAACGGTGCGGTGTTCGGCCTCGGTCAGAATGGTATAGACGTGATCGGGCAGGCCCAGTGTCGTGATGTCTGCCTCGAAAGCCGCGTCTGGAACGCCTGCACGCGCCTCGGAAACCAGAACTTTCTCTGCCGCAGCTTCGGCCTTCTTCTGTTCGACCGTGCGCCGCTCGACGCGGTCCACGAATTGGATCAGGGACAGGAACTCTTCCGGAGTCAATGGACGTCCGGCGCTCTTTTTGGCCAGGATTTCTTCCACGGCTGGGATGTGATCGTGTTCAGCCAGGGCAATGGCTGCCAGGGCTGGATCGCTTTGAACCTTGACGATGGCATCTGAGGCTGCTTCGGTCAGGGATTTGATATCAATCCGCCAGCCGGTCAGCTTGGCAGCCAGGCGGGCATTCTGTCCGTCACGGCCGATGGCCAGGCTCAACTGGTCTTCCAGGACAACCACAGTGGCGGTCTTCTCGACCTCGTTCAGATAAACTCCTGAGACTTTGGCAGGACTGATCGCTTTGGAAATATAAATCACCGGGTCGTTGTTCCACTCGATGATGTCGATCTTTTCGTCGTGCAATTCCTTGACAATTGCCTGAATGCGCACGCCGCGGATACCCACACAAGCGCCTACCGGGTCCACATTCGGCTGGGTGGCCGAAACTGCCACTTTGGCGCGTTGACCGGGTTCGCGGGAGATGGCGCGGATTTCTACGATCCCGTGATAGATTTCAGGGACTTCATTTTCAAGTAATCTTCGCAGGAAATTTCGATGACTGCGGGAAAGGATGATTTGCGGGCCGCGCGGGCTTTCCTTGACTTCCAGGATGATTGCGCGTACCCGGTCATGTACTTTGAAGCGCTCGCCAGGGATCTTCTGGTTCTGTGGCATGATCCCCTCGGCCTTCATATCCAGGCCAACTGTGGCTCCCTGGGTCATGTTGATGGCCTGTACCACCCCACTGACGATTTCGCCAACCTGTTTTTCATAGTAATCCGATTGCATCTGGCGTTCTGCTTCCCGGATGCGTTGTTGGATTACCTGGCGTGCGGTCTGGGCTGCCACGCGGCCAAAATCCTTGGGCGTGGATTCGACAATTGCCATATCGCCAAGGTTAACTTCCGGGCTCAACCGGCGGGCCTCGTCAAGCAGCACTTCAGTGCGCTCGTCCTGCACATCTTCGACAACTTCCTTCTCAACGAAGATGCTGACAAGCCCGGTCTCCGGATCAATTTTAGCTTCGACTTGCTGGGCGTTGGAGGCATTAACTGCCCGACGATACGCAGACACCATGGCGGACTCAATTGCAGAGAGGATGATTTCCTTCGGCAATTGTTTTTCTTCCAACACTTCGTTGAAAGCCAATGCAAATTCGTTCTTCATATTTCAACCTGCTCCCCGAAATCTCTATTACACGCAGAAAAGTGGGGGTCGCCCACTTTTCGGTGCGTTCGATATTGGTATTGCAACTACGTATGGAATTCTAGCATACAACCTTAAAAGTTGCAAGGATTTGATTCGGGATATAATCAAAGTATGCCAGATTCACCGAAACGCCTGCTCGACCCGGAACCGAAACCGGATGACCGCCTCGACCAGACACTGCGCCCACAGTCGCTGTCTGACCTGATCGGGCAGGAAAATGTCAAGGAAAACCTGGGTATCCTGATAAAGGCCGCCATACAGCGCGGCGAACCGCTCGACCATGTGCTTTTTTATGGACCTCCCGGCCTGGGGAAAACCACCCTGGCGCATGTAGTGGCCAACGAGATGAGCGTCAACATCAAGGTCACCTCCGGGCCGGCCATCGAGCGTGCGGGAGATCTGGCTGCCATCCTGACCAACCTGCGTGCAGGTGATGTGCTCTTTATAGATGAAGTCCACCGTCTCGGCAAGGCTGTCGAAGAGATCCTCTACCCGGCGATGGAAGATTATGCCCTCGATATCATCATCGGAAAAGGGCCATCAGCACGCTCCATCCGCTTGAAACTGCCGCGTTTCACAGTAGTTGGCGCCACCACACGCCTGGCGTTGATGACAGCCCCCCTGCGGGCGCGCTTTGGAGCGGTCTACCGGCTGGATTATTACGAGATCTTGGCCATGCAAGCCATCGTCCGGCGTGCCACCACGAAATTGTCTGTAGTAGCCGATGAAGGCGGCATCGAAGAGATCGCCCGGCGGGCACGCGGTACCCCGCGCGTTGCGCTGCGGCTGTTGCGGCGTGTGCGCGATTACGCCCAGGTTCGTGCGGATGGCACAGTCACGCGCGCGGTGGCGAAGGAGGCTCTCGATCTGTTGGCAGTCGATCCACTTGGCCTGGACGATCTTGACCGGCGTGTGCTGAAGACCGTCATCCAGAAATACAGCGGCGGTCCGGTTGGACTAAACACCATTGCCGCCGCCATCAGCGAAGAACCCGAGACCATCATGGATGTGGTCGAGCCCTACCTGCTGCAGTTGGGCTTTCTAGACCGCACTCCGCAGGGCCGGGTTGCAACTAAAGCTGCGTACGAACATTTAGGGGTGGAGTACACAGAGCAGACCCAGCCAAAATTACTGTAATATGCAATCTGTTATTCGTGCTTTCATAGTTGGGGGTATCGTCCTGCTCATTATCGGGGGTTTGCTCTATCTTCTCACAAAATTCAATCTCCCGATTGGCCACCTTCCAGGCGATATCTATGTCAAAGGGAAACAGGGCAGCTTTTATTTCCCATTGACAACTTGCATCTTGATCTCTGTTATCCTGACAATCTTGTTCAATTTATTTCTAAGATTGTTTAAGAAATAGTCACATACTAATATAATTATTCCGCTCAATATAACCTTACATTTTATAAATCTTAACCCTTTTCAAATTAGAACAATGGTTCTAAAATTAGATTCTTGAGAATGGATAAGAGTGTAATTGAACAACATATTCCTGCCGCTTATTCGTTCCGATGAAAGCGAAAATTAAGTGACTTTAATTCACATCAAGTATCCAATTCTACCGAGCGAATTATATTCCGATCAACCCACAAAGGCACTCGTTCCTCCTTCGTTCCTCAGAAACGAGTTCGACATTTACCTGACTTCGTATAGCAAATAAGCTTTTTACAATAGATCCTGATAATGTGCCAACATGAAAACCTTTCAACACTATGAAGACCTCCGACTTCGATTACAACCTTCCTCCGGAATTCATCGCTCAGACCCCCGTCGAGCCGCGTGATTCTTCGCGCTTGTTGGTATTGAAACGCGACACCGGAGAACTGGAACACGCCATTTTCCGCGATATCGGTCGATATCTCAATCCCGGCGACCTGTTGGTTATCAACCGTACACGCGTCATTCCTGCCCGCCTCTTTGCCCGCAAACCCACCGGCGGTCGCGTCGAAATCCTGCTTTTGAGACGCGAAGATCTACTCACTTGGGAATGCCTGGTGGGCGGCAAGGGTTTGTCCGCTGGTAAGCAACTGATCGTGGAATCCGGCGACTCCCATCGCCGGGATCTGTTGGGAAATCCGCAGTCTGGTCCCACAGGGAGGTTGCACGAAGGTTTCGGACTCCGGGCCGAAATTATCGAAGTTCTGGAAGGTTCGCACCGGCGCCTGCGCTTTTCTGAGCCGATCGAACCCTATTTCCCCACGATCGGGCATGTCCCATTACCGCCCTACATCCATGAACCGCTTAAAGACCCCGAACGTTACCAGACCGTCTATGCGCGCGAGCCCGGTTCTGCTGCCGCTCCTACGGCTGGCTTGCACTTCACGCCGCGTTTAATGGATGAACTCAAATCTCAAGGCGTGTCTTTTGCTGAAGTCACTCTGCATGTTGGTCTGGACACTTTCGCTCCGGTCACCGAGGATAACCCTGAAAAGCATCAGATCCACACGGAGTGGTGCGAAGTCCCGCCCGGCACCGTGGACGCGCTAACCCGGACGCATCAATCCGGCGGGAGGATCATTGCGGTGGGAACCACTTCCGTGCGGACGCTCGAGTCAGCAGCAAAATCCGGAAATGCCAGCCTGGTATCCTTTAGCGGGCCAACGAATCTCTATATTTTGCCCGGTTACCGTTTCAAACTGGTGGATGCCATGATCACAAATTTCCATTTGCCCAAGTCCACGCTGATCATGCTTGTGAGCGCTTTTGCCGGGCGCGAACGGCTCCTGCATGCCTATGAAATTGCCATGCAGGAGCAATATCGCTTTTATTCGTTCGGGGATGCGATGTTGATTAATTAGACCAGTCAGCTTCCCGAAGGTTTTCTCTGCAGAACAAAATGTTAATTCTAACCTTCGGGACGTGTTCAATCTTGCCTGGGTATGGGTTTTGGTTTGATGCCGATTGCACCATCCAACTGGTCGTTCAGGATCATGGTGCCCATTTTTTCCCCATATTCGATCAATTTTGGAATCTGGCGAGGATCATCCATTGGAATAGTCTCATTTAGATCCACCTGGAAGCGCCGGAAATCCAGGTCCTGGAAGAAAGTATCCACCAGATGAACCTGCTGGTCCTCCGCGGATGCCAGGAAAGCATCCAGGGTGGGGGCGAGCCACTCCCAGGCCATATAACGCTCTGGTTGGCCGGGTCGCACCGCGTTTGGGCTGCGGCCGGTACCCAGACTGATCAATGTTGTCTCCCGGGGATCCCATTTCAGACAGAATTGGGCCTCGTAGGCTGCCAGGTAGCAGGGATTGGCGTATGACCCTACGCCGCCATCCACATACCGGCCTGCGACGATCGGAAAATAAGTGGGGACAGTGCTGGAGGCCAGGATTGCCATAATGACTGGCCAATCCTGGTAATCGGGCTTCCAGGGTTTAATAAAACATGTCTTGTTTGAAAGCAAGTCGAAAGTGGTGATAACCACATCGGTGCGCGGGTTGGCCGACCAAAAATCGCCCATTTTTCTATCCCCGATCGACTCCTGCAGGGCTTTTGCAAGGGCTCCGTGGGGATAGCGGTAGAGGGTAAGCGGCCAGAAGAAAGTCCGCCAGGATTTTTTGAAGATGGAATCGCCCAGGCTGACGTAGAGCCTGTGCAGTTCGACAGCAGTCAGCCCGGATGCAATGCCTGCCGAAATGATCGAACCGGTCGAAGTTCCGGCAGCCAACCGAAAAACATTATGTACTGGTGTCCTTAGATGCCTCTCCAGCATCGAGAGCGCACGGGTCGCGATTACGCCTCGGATGCCACCGCCGTCAATGGCGACAGCCACGTTTTTCCGGAAAGGTTTCATATTTCCTCCATTGGACAATCCGATTGATTGCCAGCCAGTATGCAGCAAGTGTAACGCAATTTCGAAGAATTTCAAGTTGGATGTAGGGTAGAATTTGAGTATGACCTTGCAGGAACTCAATGACGAGCTAATCAACTGCCGGCGCTGTCCGCGCCTGGTGGAATGGCGCGAACAAGTGGCGCGTGAGAAGCGGCGCGCCTACCGTGACCAGGAATACTGGGGAAAACCTGTCCCCGGGTTTGGGGATCCGAAGGCACGCGTCTTCGTTGTTGGATTGGCTCCGGGAGCGCATGGATCCAACCGCACCGGACGCCAGTTCACCGGGGACGGATCGGGTGACTTCCTCTACGCGGCTCTTTACAGGGCTGGATTTGCATCCCAACCGCAATCCATTTCACGTCAGGATGGATTGACCCTAACCAACCTGTATACTGCTCCGGTCTGCCGCTGCGCCCCGCCGGATAACAAACCTACGCCGGCAGAGATGGCTAACTGCCAGCCATATCTTGAAGTCGAGATTGAGCTCATCCAGCCGAAGATTTTTGTCGTGCTGGGCCGGATTGCATTTGAACGAATCCTGCGGATATTTGCCATCCAGGACCCAACCATCATCTTTGCTCATAATGCTGTTTATGAAATCCCGAACGGAAGGTACCTGGTCTGCTCTTACCATCCCAGCCGCCAGAACACACAAACCGGCCGCCTCACTGTCGAGATGTTTGACGAGGTCTGGAAAACTGTCAGGAATTTAATGATCAGGTAGATATTTATGCAGAACAGCTTTGGCCTGGTTGCCCTGCTCGGTTCCGGCGAGACTTCCCTGGCTGGCGGCCGGGTATTTGAGAGTATCGCTGGACGATTCTCCGGGCCAGTCAGGATTTCCATTCTTGAAACTCCGGCCGGTTTTGAATTGAACTCGCCGAAAGTGGCCGGTCGCGTAAGCGAATTCCTGAAAGCTCGTTTACATGAATATTACCCGCAGATTGACATTGTCCCGGCCCGCAAGCGTGGAACGCCATTCAGCCCGGATGATTTGCGCATCCTGGATCCGCTTTTACACGCCGATATTATTTTTATGGGGCCGGGATCTCCCACCTATGCAGTGCGCCAGCTTAAAGGCAGCCTGGCTTGGGAGTTGGTGCGCGCCCGCCACCGCCAGGGTACCGCGTTGGTTTTTGCCAGTGCGGCAGTGATCGCTGTGGGCGCCTTTTCACTACCGGTCTACGAGATATACAAGGCGGGCGAGGATGTAATTGTCGTGCCAGGTTTGAACTTTTTCTCTGATTTTGGACTTAATGCTTCTTTCACCCCGCATTGGAATAATTCGGATGGTGGGGATGAGTTGGATACCAGCCGCTGCTTTGTCGGGCTGGAGAGATACCGGCTATGGCAGGACTTACTGCCGACCGGGCATACCACGCTCGGCCTGGACGAACATACCGGTATTATTTTCAACCTTGCCAACGGGAAATGTTCGGTCAGCGGGGTAGGCTCGGTAACTTTGGTACGGGCGCGCAACTCAGAAATTATTATGGCTGGGACAGAGTTTGGCATCACTGAGCTGGGCGAATTCCACTGGCCGGCCGAACCCAGGGCTGGGATTTCCAATGAAGCCTGGAATCTTGTCAAAAACGCTGAACAAGCTGATCATATGCAGGATATGGATATTCCTACCGAGATTTCCCGGCTGGCCGAGGCGCGCTTGCAAGCCAGAAATTGCCAGGATTGGGCGGAAGCGGATATTCTCCGACTGCAGCTGTCTGCGCTCGGCTGGATTGCCCGGGATACTCCGGAAGGGCAAAAGTTGATCAGACAATCCTGAAATACGTTACAATACTCAAATAAAATATGGAGTGATCTATGCGTGCGGTGGATGTGATCATCAAGAAGCGTGAAAAAGGGGAGTTGACCAGTGATGAGCTCAAATTCTTCGTGGATGGTTTCACAACCGGAGAAATCCCCGATTACCAGGTTTCGGCCTGGGCGATGGCTGTGCTGCTTAACGGGATGACTCCACGCGAAACAGTTGCCCTGACCCTGGCAATGGCCCATTCCGGTGAAATACTTGATCTGTCGGACGTTGTAGATATCGCGGTCGATAAGCATTCATCTGGGGGAGTGGGGGATAAGACTACACTGGTCGTACTGCCTGTGGTGGCCGCTTGCGGGCTGCCAGTCGGGAAAATGTCAGGGCGCGGGCTGGGTTTCAGCGGCGGAACCCTCGATAAGATTGAATCCATCCCCGGTTTTCGAGTTAATTTGAGCACGGACGAATTCAAACAACAACTAAAGGATATCGGCATTGTATTGGCCGGTCAAAGTCTCGACCTGGCCCCCGCAGATGGCAAACTGTATGCGCTTCGGGATGTGACCGGTACGGTTCAGTCCATCCCGTTGATCGCCTCCTCTATTATGAGCAAGAAAATTGCTGCCGGGGCCCAGGCGATCCTGCTGGATGTAAAGGTCGGTTTAGGGGCATTCATGGAAACACTTGCGGAAGCGCGGGCACTTTCCGGACTTATGGTCGATATCGGCAAACTTGCCGGACGCCAGGTTGTTACCTTACTCTCGGATATGAACCAGCCCCTGGGCCAGGCTGTCGGCAATACTTTGGAAGTACTCGAGGCGGTTGATACTCTTAAAGGAGCCGGCCCGGCCGATTTCCGCGAACACTGTCTGCATGTCAGCGCGCATATGCTGGTTTTAGGC
The DNA here is from genome assembly GCA_017882145.1 of Anaerolineales bacterium. Taxonomy (GTDB): domain Bacteria; phylum Chloroflexota; class Anaerolineae; order Anaerolineales; family Villigracilaceae; genus UBA877. The sequence continues at coordinate 25,247 of JADGQB010000003.1, read as the reverse complement.
CGGCGCGCTCCCGACCTTATAGCCGGGCGTCGGATGGCAGAGCTGGCCATTTCCTCGGGAACCGCTCTCAAGAAATTTTGCCTTCTGGTTGTCGCTCAGGACGGGGATGTCTCTTTTGTGGATGACACGCGAAAATTCCCTGTTGCACAGTTCATTGAAGTAGTCAAAGCCAACCAGAGTGGTTATCTCGCCGAGGTGAATGCCCGAATCATTGGGGAAGCTGCCGTCACACTGGGCGCGGGACGCGCCAAAAAAGGTGATCCCGTGGACCACGCGGTCGGATTTATCATTCATCGAAAAGTTGGGGATTTTGTGGAAAAGAATCAACCGCTCTTCACGATCCATGCCAACGATAAGGCAAAGCAGGCCGAGGCTCGTGAGACTGTCATGTCTGCTTTTAAATGGAGTGCTCAGCCTGTACCATCCCTGCCTCTATTCTATAGTTGATGATAATAAAAGTATGAGGCTTTTACTATCAAAAATGCGATTGCGTAATAGTAAAGATTAGTGCATAATATAGCCAGGAGTGCGCTATGGAAACAGTGTTCCTGCGTGTTTACAATCGTGAAATCGAAAGTATGATCGAGGGTGGGCAATTGGATGAGGCTGTCGCTCATTGCCAGCATATCCTCAAAACTTATCCAATGCACCTCGAAACCTACCGGCTGCTGGGGAAAAGCTTTCTGGAAGCCCGGCGTTATACAGACGCAGCCGATATCTTCGAACGCGTTCTCATGGCCGTTCCGGACGATTTTGTGTCACATGTTGGTATGAGCATCATCCGCGATGACCAGGGAAGATTGGATGATGCCATCTGGCATATGGAACGTGCTTTTGAGGTCCAGCCATCCAACTCGGCCATCCAGGGTGAGCTGCGCCGCCTCTTTGGGCGCCGGGATGGGGTCGAGCCCTCCAAAATTCGTTTGAGTCGCGATGCATTGGCCAACATGTATTCTCAAGGCGAGCTTTTTAATCAAGCCATCGCTGAGATACGCTCCGTATTGGCCGATGACCAGAATCGCCCGGATTTACAGGTTATGTTGGCACGCGCCTATTATCGTTCCGGGCAAAAGGTTGAAGCTGCGGAAATTGCAGCCGGCCTGCTTAAGAAATATCCATATTGTATGGATGCTTTGCGCGTCCTGGTGGATGTACTCCCTGGAACAGCACGCGCCGATAATGGGCCGGTATATCGTAACCGCTTGCAACAACTAGATCCCTATTCAAGTTTCGCAATAGATTCTGTTTTTGCTTCGGATAAGGTCGCCGATTCGGCTGTGAACATTGAGCGACTTGATTACCGGTCCGGCGCGATGCCGGCCGGCTCCAAACCGGATTGGTCTTCTTCGCTGGGAATCAAGGTCAACAATGAGAAGCAGGCAGAACCTATCCCTGAATGGATGCAATCCTCACCGGCTGCAGACGAGTCAACTGCTTCCACACCACCGGCTTTAGAACCTGGGCCTGTAGCTGCGAATGATGCCGCTGCGAGCACCATTCCAGACTGGATGCGCTCTGCTGGTTGGCAGGACTCGACTGGCAAGGCAGAAGAAGCTCCTGCTAATGCGGGGGAAGAACTTCCACAGGAACCGATTGCCAAAGCCGAGATTCCTGAATGGATGATGTCCATGGCTCCGGCTGAAGCCAGCAATACCGCCGACAAGGAACCCGAAGAACCGGTGGAACCTCTGCCTATGAATGAGGCAGGCCTTCCTGATTGGCTTACTCCCATGGGTTCAGCAGATAATGCTGGGCTTGAGCAGCCTGCATCCTCGGAGACGGTCGAGCCTCAACCTGTAAGCAGCGAAGAGGTTCCGGATTGGCTTACTCCCATGGATTCAGCTGATAATTCCAAGCCGGAGCAGATTGCATCCCAGGAGACGGATGAGACTCAACCAATGGGCAGCAAAGATCTTCCGGATTGGCTTACTCCCATGAATTCTGCCGATAATTCCAGGCCGGAACAGATTGCACCCCCGGAGACGGCTGAGCCTCGACCTATGGGCGGCGAAGATCTTCCGGATTTTCTCAAACCCATGTCTTCCGAGGTTTCCGAGTCCAAATATGCGCCAGACCTGAGCGCTTGGGATCAGGATGGGCAGCTAGATTCTGCGAATCCTGTCAAGGATGGGCAGGAGCAACCTCAAAATCCTGAAGAAATTCAACCTGCAGAAGAGGATAATATCCCAGATTGGCTCAAAGGTATTGCTCCTGCAGGCGCAGCCGCGGTGGCATCTATTACTACCCAGGATATCGCCGGGCCTCAGGCCGAGAGGCACGAATATGTGCCTGAAGATCTCAAGCCGGTGGATTCAGCGGATACCTTCATTGCGATGCAAAATGAACCCAAACAGCCAATTGAGCCTCAATCAGCAGAAGATGATGATATTCCGGATTGGCTTAAATCCATTGCCCCCCAAGATGCAGCCGGCGAGACTCTCGTGGAACCTAAGAAGCTGGAAGAATCTCAGGCTGCGATGGGGACAGATACCCCGGATTGGCAGTCTTCCCTGGCTCAAACAGATGCAATTGGGGAGGAAAATAAAGAACCCCAATCGCAAGCCGAAACTCAGCCAGAAAGTATGGAGAATGCCGACGCGGCTTGGCTTTCTACTTTAGCTCCAGACGAAGCATTGAGCGAAGAACATCAAGAACCTAGACTTCCAGTAGAGCCTCAGCCAGAAAGTATGGAAAGCAACTTGCCGGATTGGCTTGCTTCCTTAACTGCAGACGAACCGTCGGGTGAGGAACAGAAGGAACCTCAACCGCCAGTCGAATCCCAGTCAGAAAGTATGGAAAGCGCCGTCCCGGATTGGCTGTCTTCGCTGGCACCCGCGGAAACTTCCGCTGAGGAACAAAAAGAACCCCAACCGCCAGTTGAAGCTCAGCCAGAAAACATGGAAAGCGCTGCCCCGGATTGGCTGTCTTCCCTGGCACCTGCGGAAACTTCCGCTGAGGAACAAAAAGAACCTCAACAGCCAGTCGAACCTCAGCCAGAAAGCTTGGAAAGCACCGTCCCGGATTGGCTGTCTTCACTGGCACCCGCGGTAACTTCCGCTGAGGAACAAAAAGAACCACAACTGCCAGTTGAACCCCAGCCAGAAAGTTTGGAAAACACCGTCCCGAATTGGCTTTCATCCATAAACCCAGCGGAAGCTTCCGCTGAGGAAAATATGGAAACTCAGCAGCCACAAGAAGCTCAGCCAAGTGAAGAAAATGTTCCGGATTGGCTGAAATCAATCAGGCAAAAGCAGGAAGAAACCGCGCAACCCGCCGAATCTGAGCCGGCAACCCTGCCAGAAACTCCAGGTGGGTTGGAATCCGTGCTTCTTCAAGAAGCTGCCATTGAATCCAATGCAGCGCCTGAAGCAACGAAAGCTGAAGTACCCGTCATGGATTCTTCGATCGAACCGCCGACCGTAGCGGCTCCCATCGAAGGGGCCGAGGCTTTCCCGGATTTCCTGACGGGTATGGGTGCGCGTGCGGCAGCCGCGGCTGCGGCTGCTTCTGAAGCAATGAATCTGGCGGAAACCAGCGAACATCCTGTCACGGAACAATCTGTCGCGGAACAACCAGTAATGGAACAGCCTGAAACAGAACAACCTGTCGCTGATCAACCTGTAATTGAACAACCTGTATCAGAGCTACCTGTAACAGAACAACCTGTTCCCCAACCACCTGTGCAACCTGAACCTGTCATCCAGAAACCTGTTGTCCAGGAACCAGTCAAGGCCTCTTCAACAGGAACTGCCGGCGAAACCTTCCGGCCTAGCGGCGAGGTCAAACCACTCAATATTGAGGACGACGCGATGGGCTGGTTGGAAAGCCTGGCTGCCAAACAGGGTGCCAAGCCTGAGGAACTGCTGACGAATCCTCTGGATCGCTCGGCTGAGATGCCCGATTGGCTGCGGCACCCTGATGAACCCTTGGTTGAGACTCCAGCACCGACTGATCAGGAGACCCCTCGAAGCCCCCAAGGGACTCTGCCCCTCGAGCCGCTTGGCTTGTATGCCAAACCAGTCGAATCGATGCCTATTACCCCACCGGATGAACCTGTTTCCGGAATGGAAGAACTGCCTCCATCCGAGGAGAAGCCGGAAATGGCAGCCCCACCGGCTGCCCAGGAAGAAGATCAATTGGCTTGGTTGGAAGAACTTTCAGGCAGTGAAGATACAAAAACGGAAGAGCCGGCGGTGGGTTCGATATCTGCCCAGGAACCAGACCTGGATTGGACCAAAGTGGAAGCGGATGAAAACCCTGTAGTTTCTACTCCCGAGGAAACCATCCCAGCCAAGCCTGAGTCCGTCGCAGATGAAAGCGATATTACTATAACTTCCTGGTTAAGTAAGAAGGATGTGGAAGAAGCCATCGGTACGAAACCTTCCGATACACCGAGTGAAATACAACCTGCTGCGCCTGCCGAGGAATTACCTGACTGGTTGAGGGATATTGAAAAACCGGTTGCTCCGGTAGGATCTTCCAAACCGGCTGAAGATCTACCTGAGTGGTTGCGCCAGCCCGCGCCCCTGGATCAGGTCGAATCCGGTCCAGAACCTTCGATGCCCGCCTGGGTGGATGAAAATACCCTGGCTGACAGTCAGGCAGTTCCGACCGTGCCCGAGGAATGGGTCCCGGCCGAAGCGAAACCGGAAGAGCTTCCGGAAACTTTAACGCACCCGGAATCGCTCCAGGCTGTAGAGCCTCCACCCGTCATCGAACCTTTCCCGGCTTCAGAAATCGTGCCACCAGATGAATCTTTAGCACCGGTTGAGCCTGTCTCTTTTGCAAGGAAGGCGCCTGTTATTCCTCCAACCTTGAAACAGACCGGCATGCTCTCACTGGTTCCGGCACTAGATAAGGATGCTGAGCTTTTGTCCAGCGCCCAGTCAGTCCTTGATCAAAATTCATTAGCTGAGTCAATGAAGTTGTATTCGAAGCTTATCAGGAAGGGCCGTTTATTAGAAGAAGTCATCCACGATCTGCGGGAAGCCATTTATCGCTACCCGGTGGATGTGATCATCTGGCAGACCCTGGGTGACGCCTACATGCGAGCCAATCGCTTGCAGGATGCGTTGGATGCCTACACAAAAGCCGAGGAATTATTACGGTGATGTGGATCAGTATTCCTTGCAGCTTTTTGGGAATTGCCATTCCAAGAGGGTAAATGCTGGTATACGACCTCGGGGTAATCTACGCCTCGAGGTCATTTTTTGATGAGGAGAGGATTGAATGGAACGAACGCTGGTGCTCGTCAAACCTGATGGTGTTCAACGCGGACTGATTGGCGAGGTCATTGGACGGCTCGAAAATCGTGGATTACGGTTGGTTGCCGCCAAGTTCATTCAAGTAAGCCAGGAACTGGCGGAAACCCATTATGCCATCCATAAAGGAAAACCTTTTTATAATGGTTTGATCGAATATATAACCTCCGCTCCGGTCATGGCGATGGCCTGGGAAGGCCCAAATGCAGTTGCAGCTATCCGCCAGACGATGGGGGCCACCCGTCCCACCGAAGCTGCCCCCGGTTCCATCCGCCACGATTTTGCCCTGGAAGTAGGCCGCAACCTGACGCATGCTTCCGACTCGGTTGAGAATGGCGAAATAGAAGTCGCGCTGTGGTTCAGCCCCGCTGAACTCGTCGATTGGAAACGCGACTCGGATCGATGGATTTTTGAGAAGGGTTAGTATAATCAATGCTGTCTGAACCTGAAGTTCGGGCGGCCGGATTATTTGCCATTAAATTCACGTAATCAAACATTTCCATAATCCTAAATTTTAATTTTTTTATATGCAGAAGGAGCATTCCATGACTGATGAACTCTTCCAGAAAATGTCCCAGAGCATCCTAGACGGCGATTCTGACGCTGCCATCGCATTAGCGAAACAAGCGATCGATTCTGGCATTGATCCATTGGAAGCCATTTCGAAAGGTTTCGTAGTGGGTGTCAATCAGGTAGGTGAAAGTTTTGCTTGCGGCCAGGCATTCCTTCCGGAATTGGTGATGGCAGGCGAGGCAATGAAGGCCGCAGTCGCAACGTTGGAGCCGGAAATGCAGAAACGGGGTACCTCACGCCAGGTCTATGGCAAGGTGGTTCTGGCGACCGTCGAAGGCGATATCCACGAAATTGGCAAGACTCTGGTTGGGACAATGCTCTCAGCCTCCGGCTTCCAGGTCTATGATCTGGGTGTGGACGTACCTACGGCTAAGATTATCGAGAAAGTCAAGGAAGTGGATGCAGACCTGGTCGGCCTGAGTGCTCTTCTTACAACCACCATGGTTAAACAGAAGGAAGTAATTGATGAACTGGATAAGCTCGGACTCCGCAAGAAAGTTAAGGTGATGGTGGGCGGCGCCCCGGTTACGAAGGATTGGGTCCAAAAAATCGAAGCGGATGGTTATTCGGAAGATGCCATTGGCGCGGTTGGATTAGCCAAGAGACTGGTTGGAGTAGTCTGAACGGACCCGGAGCTTGGCATGTCCAAAAAAATTAAATCCATTACCAATCCAAAACTGCATCTGGAGATCCTGACACCCCAGGAAGTTAAGAAAATCCATGATGCCACCTTGTGGATCATAGAAAAAGTTGGCGTACGCTTCCCATCCAAACGTGCCCTGGAAATTTGGGCGGCAAATGGCGCGCAGGTGGATGCCGAAAAGATGGTTGTTCGTGCCAAGGCAGAACTCATCGAAAAAGCGCTGAAAACCTGTCCACCGGTTTATCAATTGGCGGCACGTGACCCTCAGCAGGATCTTCCTCTGGATGGCAACCATGTCTTTGTGGGAACAGATGGCTGCGGTGTGGAGGTGCTTGATATCCACAGCGGAAAGCGGAGAGTCTCGTGTTTACAGGATGTGCGCGACATCTCCCTGATCGCTGATGCAACAGAAGAAGTAGGCTTTCATTGGGTACCGGTATCGGCCCAGGATATGCCGCCCGAGACGCGCGGTCTGCACGAGATCAAAGCCATCTGGGAAAACTCCACCAAACATGTTCAGACAGAGTCGATCTATAACGAACAAGAGGCACGCGCAGCTGTCGAAATGGCAGGACTGTTGGTAGGCGGCAAGGATAAGTTACGCCATAGGCCGGTCCTATCGTTGATGCAGTGTTCAGCTTCACCGCTCGGTCACGATGGCGGCAGCCTGGATGCGGCGCTTGTGGCCGGTGAATATGGCATTCCAACAGGTTTTATGAGCATGGCAGCCAACCTCACGACCGGTCCAGCGACACTGGCAGGCAACCTGGCAGTCGGCAATGCCGAAGTTATTGCCGGGACGGCCTTGATCCAGTTGGCTTTTCCGGGTGCTCCCGTCTTCTATGCAGCCGCACAAACTGCTTCCGATCTGCGCACCGGTGCCTATACGGGTGGCGGACCGGAGGATTTCCTCTACGGTGCGGCAACCAATGTATTATCCGATTTTTATGATATTCCTCTTTCCATGGGTTCTTTTGCAACCGGCGCCAAGGAGCCGAACTGGCAGGCCGGGATTGAAAACAGCCTGTCGACTTTCATGGCATGTATTGTCATGTCGGATATGCTGCTGGGGGTGGGGTTCCTGCACGGCAGCCGTATCTGGTCGTTTGCCGAGATGATGATGGATTGTGAGCTCTTTTCCATAATTCACAAGACAATGCAGGGAATTATTGTGGATGATGAAACCTTGGCGCTGGATGCCATCGCGGCAGTCGGACCGGGAGGTAACTTTCTCTCGCAGAAGCACACCTTAAAACATATGCGGGATCTCTTCCTGCCTCAGTTCATGGATAGGCGTCCTTACAATGAGTGGGAAACGAAAAAGGATGATGCACGTGATTGGGCACTTGCAAAGGCCTTGAAGACACTGGAGACTCATCAGCCAGATCCATTGGATGAAAAAATCAAGCTGGAAATGTCAAAAATCATATCCTCATTGGAGTCTAAATAACCCCAATGCAACCTAAACTTGAATTATTGTCACTAGACTTGATCGCCCGTATTTTGGATGAAGCATTCCAATTAATGCAAAAACCGGGCATCAAAGTCCAGTCTGCCGCGGCGCGTGAAATGCTGATTGCCGCAGGCGCTTCGGCCAATGGAGATGTGGTCAACATCCCGGAAAAAATTATCCGAAAAGCACTGGAAACCACGCCGGATGAGTTCTGTCTATATGACCGGAAAGGGCAGCCGAAGGTTTGGTATGGGGGGGATGCAGTCCAGTTTGATCCCGGATCATCGGGCGTTCATATCCTTGATCCAGATACACTGGAACACAAAACCTCCTATACCCCAGACCTGGCGCGGGTAGTGAAGGTAGCGGAAATGCTTCCGGAGTACGCTGCCCAATCGACTGCCATCGTTTGCAATGAAGTCCCCAAGACGATCGGCGACTTCTACCGGCTTTATGTAGTCCTCATGTATTCGCAGAAACCCATCGTGACTGGCTCGTTTTCGGTCCAAAACTTGCCAATCATGTTTGACATGTTGGGTCTATTCGCAGGCGGGCGTCAGGCATTGGCGGATAAACCTCAAGCGGTTTTCGATGTGTGTCCATCGCCTCCGTTGATCTGGAGTGATTTTGGCGCAAACAATCTGATTGAGTTGGCGAAGGCACGCGTTCCGGCACAACTTATCTCGATGCCGCTTGCAGGGGCGGCTGCCCCGGTGACTCTGCTTGGGTCGGTTGTACAACATGCTGCGGAGAGCTTGAGCGGGATTGCCATCCATCAGCTCGCCAACCCGGGCGCGCCGATTGTTTGGGGAGGGGCACCGGCGATCTTTGATATGCGCCATGGCACCACCCCGATGGGCGCCATCGAAACGGCCATGATTGACGCTGCGTACGCACAGGTGGGAAAATCCTTAAATCTGCCCACGCACGCTTACCTGGGTGCGTCCGACGCAAAGGTTGTGGATGCCCAGGCCGGACTTGAAAGCGGAGTAACGGCCATCATTGGGGCGCTGGCGGGCATCAATATGATCTCCGGGGCAGGTATGTTGGATTTCCTGGCCTGTCAAAGCCCGGAAAAATTGGTGGTGGATGCCGAGGGGATTGGCATGGCCTTGCGCCTGGTGGCTGGCATCCAGGTTCGAACTGAAACGCTTGCAACTGCCCTCTTTGAAGGAATTAATTTCAAAGGCGATTTCCTGAAACAAAAAGTTACCCGCGATCTCTTCTCCAAAGAACAGCATCTTCCATCGTCAGTCATCGATCGGGATTCCATAAGAGGTTGGCAGGCCTCTGGCAGTCCCGATACATTTGCCCGGGCAAAAACACGCACTCGTGAACTGCTGGCTGCATACGAGCCACCATGTTATTCACCTGAGCAGGAGCGTGAATTACGGACGATGGTAGAAAATTTGGCCCGCAAGGCCGGAATGGATGCTCTGCCAAAATTGGGATGATCGTCATGCGCCATCAGAACAGGGATACCCACTTTCGATGGCGCTTGTGCTAAATAATTGGCCCAATATGCAAAGGAGGAAGAATGTCACGTAAATCTGTTTTGTATACAGGTTTAGCAGTTTTGATCGTCGCGAGCATGCTCCTGGGGGGCTGTAGTGGTACGGCCCAGAATCCTGCCGCCAAGAAGGTGGCAACGCTGATTTTTACCCAAGAGCCTGAATCCTTGAACACGATGTACACAAATATGTATTTCTCCCAAATCCTGCAGCAGGCTTTTGATGTGTGGGCATGGCAGTATGATGATCAGAATAAACCCTATCCAAACCTTGTAACCGAATTACCAACCATCCAAAACGGCGGTTTATCCGCGGATGGCAAGACCATTACCATGCATCTACGGAAGGATATCATCTGGTCAGACGGTCAGCCGATCACTTCGGCGGATTTTAAATTCACCTACGAGATGTATATCAATCCCAAAAATGCCGTGGCGACGACCTATCCGTACAGTAAGCTTGCCAGTCTCGAAACACCCGATGATCGCACTGTGGTGATGAAATTCGATGCGCCGTTTGCGCCGTGGTTATCCTTCTGGAAAGGCATGCTCCCGGAACACATCCTGAACCCGGTCTTCCAAAAAGACGGCACACTGGATAACGCTGCATGGAATAAAGCTCCGACCGTCGGAGCGGGCCCATTTGTATTCGCCGAATGGCAATCCGGGTCGTTCCTGCGGTTTGTAAGGAATGACAAGTTTTGGGGTAAAAAGGCCAGCCTGGACGAGATTTTTGTCCGCATCGTTCCGGATGACGCTGCGCAGGTAGCCGCTCTCAAGACAGGCGACGGCGATCTCGGTATATTTATTTCCTATCCCGACATCCCACCGCTCGAGGAAGCGGGTGTGAAAATCGCCTCGGTCAACTCAGGCTACAGTGAAGGCTTGTACTTCAACATGGGTGAAAAGGGTAATCCCGCCCTTAAAGATGTGCTTGTCCGACAGGCTTTGGCTTACGCGATCGATCGCGATAAGATTTCCAAAGACCTGCTGCTCGGCAAGACCAAGCCGGGTGCAACTCTATGGGATAATATGCCCTATGTAGATCCTTCGCTGAAGCCGTACCCATTCGACCCGGCGAAAGCCAAATCGCTGCTGGACCAGGCTGGTTGGGTGATGGGGTCTGACGGCGTGCGTGAGAAGAACGGTGTCAAGCTTGACCTACGCTACGGCACAACGACCCGGGATGTCCGCCAGAGCGCGCAGGCGATCATTCAGCAGGAACTGGCCAGTGTCGGCGTCAAGGTTGAGTTATTGAACTATGACAGCGATATCTTTTTCGCCAGCTATGCGGACAAAGGCCCGACTTATTCCGGCGAACTCGATATTTACGAGTGGTCGGATGTCCCCACGGCCTTCCCCGATCCGGATATTGCCTACTGGCTGTGCAGTGAGATCCCCAGCGATCAAAACCCGCAAGGGTTGAACGCCCAATTCCTGTGCGACAAGCAGCTGGATGGACTCTTCCAAAAGCAGGCCACCCAGGTGGATTACAACCAGCGCGTCGCAACCTTCCATCAAATTACGAAGATAATGTACGATCAGGTTTACTGGCTAAGCCTGTGGCTTGATCCGGACATCTGGGCGCTCAGCAGCCGTCTGCAAAATGTTAAACTTTCGGGCTCCACGCCGCTCTATAATATTGGAGAATGGACCATCAAGTAAGTACGGATCCTAATCCTTCCTGATACTGGATGTTGCAGGACCAACCGGTTCCTGCAACATCCTCCAAAGTTTACCCAAATATCCAATGACCCGATATATTATTCGACGCCTTTTACAGGGAATTCCACTTGTGTTCCTCATCAGCATCCTGCTGTTCGTAATGTTGCAGAACATGGGCGATCCGCTTGCCACGATGGGCGGGCGTTCGGTAACGCGTCGTGAAGACCGCGAGCGGCTGGCCCGCCAGTTTGGGTTTGACAAGCCGATCCTGGTGCAATATGTTTACTGGCTGGTAGGGAATGACTGGACAAAAGTAGATATTAACGGCGATGGGATAGCTGAAACCCCCGGCATTCGTAAGGGGGTCCTGCGAGGTGATTTTGGGACTTCCCTGGTGACAAGGCAACCAGCAATGCAACTCATCCTATCGCGCCTGCCTAACACACTTCTGCTGATGTTGGTTTCTGAACTTGTGGTTGTACTAGGGGCGCTGTTCATTGGTGTTTATTCAGCTTTAAAGCAGTATTCGTTTTTCGATAATCTGATAACTACTTTATCCTTCATTGGCTATTCCATGCCGATATTCTTCCTGGCATTGGGAGCCATGTATATTTTCGCGGTCAACTTCAAACGATGGGGACTACCCTATCTACCTACTGTGGGGATGTTCGACCCTCAAGCGGGACAGACACCCGGTCAGCTGCTGTGGCATTTGATTCTGCCGGTGACCGTGATCTCGGTCAACAGCTTTTCAGGGTACAGCCGATATATCCGAAGTACGATGCTGGAGGCCTTGAACCAGGATTATATCCGCACGGCGCGCGCAAAAGGCCTACCGCGCCGTGAAACCGTATTCATCCATGCCTTGAAAAATGCTTCCCTGCCGATCGTTACCATCGTCGGTCTCGACCTGCCCTTCCTGCTGGGCGGGGCTCTGGTGACCGAACGGATCTTCGCCTGGCCCGGCATGGGACGACTATTCATCGATCATGTTTCACGCGGCGATACACCGGTGGTTATGGGTATCATGATGTTGATCGCCGTTGCCGTCGTAGTTTTCCAGATCCTCACCGACGTTGTTTACGCCTGGCTGGACCCTCGCATTCGCTACAATTAGAGCCGCCATGACAGTCGCAAATCCTTTACCGAATATCCAACCATTGAAACCGCTTTCCCTGGACGAACTGGAAGCCCCGCCGCTTACGCTCAGTAAAATGGCCTGGTTGAAGTTCCGACGCCATAAAATGGCATTGGTTGGAGTGGGCATCCTGGTCTTGATGATCTTATATTGCACGCTTGGCGGGCTTGTTTTTAGCGAAAAATTCGCCAACTATAACGATACCGGCATTGCACTGCAGCCGCCATCGTCAGTGCACCCCTTCGGCACTGACGTGATCGGAAGGGATATCCTGGCCCGCACCATTTACGGCGGACAGATCTCCCTGCTAATTGGCCTGATTGCCGTAATGCTTGAAACAACATTGGGAATCATTATTGGAGCTGTTTCCGGTTATTTCGGCGGCCTGGTTGACAGCCTGTTGATGCGTTTTACCGAAGCCATCCTGATCGTTCCGCAAATATTCCTGTTACTGGTCATGGCAAAATTCTTCGCAGGCAATATCCCCAATCTCACCATCCTCGGGCGGGAATTCAGCGGGAGCGTGGTTGTCATCATCGCCATTATTGGCCTGACTTCCTGGCCTTACCTGGCAAGGATTGTACGCGCCGAATTCCTGACGCTGAAAGAGAGCGAATTCGTACTGGCAGCGCGCGCGACAGGATCATCCACATTCGATATCATCTTCCGCCATATCCTCCCAAACAGCATTGCTCCCATAGTCGTGTCAGCGACGCTGGGTGTCGCCAACGCCATCACCCTCGAAGCGTATATCAGCTTTCTCGGGCTGGGCGTTCGTCCGCCGACTGCCACCTGGGGTAATATGCTCGAAGGTGCCTACAACTATATAGATAAAGCATACTGGCTGTGGCTCTTCCCCGGATTACTGATACTGCTCATTGTCCTGAGCATTAATTTTGTTGGAGACGGACTGCGCGATGCGCTCGACCCCCGCAGCCGTACGATATGAGGCACCTATGACTATTCTTCTCGAAGTCAAAAACCTCATAACCCGTTTCCACACACCGGAAGGGACTGTCTTTGCTGTGAACGGCGTTTCGTTCAGCCTGGAAGAAGGGGGAACCCTGGCAGTTGTTGGAGAAAGTGGATGCGGTAAATCAGTCACGATGATGTCGCTTTTGCGCCTCATCCCCATCCCACCGGGTGAGATTGTCAGTGGAATTGTAAATTATCACGGTCAGGATCTGCTTAAATTGAGCGAAAACAGCATGCAGAGTGATATCCGTGGCAAAGAGATAGCCATGGTCTTCCAGGATCCAATGACCTCGCTTAACCCGGTACTAACCATCGGCCGTCAATTGACCGAACCGCTGCGTGTCCATCTTAATTACCAGCCGGACCAGGCTCGGAAGCGCGCCGTCGATCTGCTGGAGCTGGTTGGTATTCCTGATCCTTCAAAGCGTCTTGGGGATTATCCGCACCAGTTTTCCGGAGGAATGCGCCAACGGGTAATGATTGCCATGGCGTTGGCTTGTAATCCGACCATGTTGATCGCCGACGAACCAACCACGGCTCTGGATGTGACCATCCAGGCCCAGATCATAGAACTCGTCAAGGAGCTGCGCGACAAGATTGGCCTGAGCATCATCTGGATCACGCATGATTTGGGCGTGGTGGCCGGGTTGGCTGAGCACGTTATCGTCATGTATGCCGGATACATCGTCGAAGAAGCGGATGTTGATACACTTTATGAAAACCCGCGCCATCCTTACACACTGGCCTTAATGGCTGCCCTGCCACATGCAGAGCGCCGACGCGAAAGTCGTCTCAAATCAATCCCCGGCGCGCCGCCTAATTTATTGGTCGAACCGTCAGGCTGTCCATTCGCATCGCGCTGCGAGTATGTTGTAGAAAAATGTAGGCTGGAGAATCCGCCTCTCAAAGCTTTGGGAAACGAGCATTCCATGGCTTGCTGGTTGGATGTAAAAATGGGAGAGCTACAATGACCGATCTCCAGCCGCTGGTCATAGTCAACAACCTCGTCAAGCATTTCCCGGTTATGCGTGGAATCCTGATCCAACGCCAGGTGGGGACGGTGCGTGCAGTTGACGGAATATCATTTTTCATCGCTCCAAGCGAAACTCTCGGACTGGTCGGTGAGAGTGGCTGTGGAAAGACAACTGCCGGGCGGACACTGCTCGGTTTGTACCCACCCACGGATGGACAAATCACCATCGATGGACATAACTTGCGCAAGGCACATGGCCCTACGATGATGGCCATCCGGCGCAAGGCGCAGATCATATTTCAGGATCCTTACGCCTCGCTCAACCCGCGCTGGACAATCAGCGCCATTATCGGCGAACCTTTGCGTGTTCACCATTTAATTTCGAGCGAGGCGGAACGCACCGATCGCGTTCGCGAGCTCTTGCGGCTGGTGGGGCTCAGCCCGTCACACCTGAACCGTTTTCCGCATGAATTCTCAGGTGGACAGCGCCAGCGAATAGGCGTTGCGCGTGCCCTGGCCTCAGACCCGAAGTTCATCGTTTGTGATGAACCGATCTCTGCATTGGATGTATCCATCCAGGCGCAGGTGGTGAACCTGCTTGAAGATTTACAGGACCGCCTTGGTTTAACCTATCTTTTTATTGCGCACGACCTTAGCATGGTCCGGCATATTTGTGACCGGGTGGCGGTGATGTACTTGGGCGTGATCGTTGAGCTTGCCGCCCGTGACGAATTGTATGAACACCCGCTCCACCCTTACACAAAAGCGCTGCTCTCGGCAGTACCGATACCGGATCCCAAAAAGGATCGTGCACGCCGCCGAACCATCCTGGCGGGGGATGTTCCCAGCCCACTTAATCCACCCCCCGGTTGCCGCTTCCATCCACGCTGCCCAATTGCAGTCGAAAAGTGTCATCAAGATGTACCCGAGTGGCGGGAAGTGATCAGCGGGCATTGGGTCGCTTGCCATCTGGTCTAAAGAAAGAACTCCATGATTGATTTAGGGGCTTTGATACGAGTTCCTTGTGTGGAACTTGAGATGGGTTTTGCTATCTCTCCGGACGGTCTATGTCTGGCTTATTCCTGGAATCCGGATGGACAATGGGAGATATTCGAGATATCCATCCGCCCGGACCGGGATCTTTCCGATCCAGTCAATTCACAGCCCAAGCAGGTCTCGCGCGGACCAGGGGGTAAATTTAACCCACGCTATTCACCCAATGGGCAGCATTTGGCCTATGTGGTGGATTTTGACGGCAGTGAAGACTTCCACATCTTTCTACATGATTTCGCTACATCGGAACAATCCGACCTGACCTTAAATATGAGCGGGGGTTTGCAGGCATCCTTTGCCTGGTCCCCGGATGGAAGCCAAATCGCATTCATTTCAGATCTGACCGGTCAATTTAATGTTTATGTTTTGTCAATCGCTGATCGAAAAATACGTCAAATACTGGATGCCGGATATCCTGCCTGGAAGGTGAGTTGGTCGCCGGATGGCCGCCGGTTGGCAGTGGTGGTTGAGGCCAGCGGGATTGATTTTGGAATATATATCGTTCAAATTGAGAGCGGCGCAGCCATCCGGATCAATGACCAGGGTGAGCCGATCGATGCCGGTCAGGCCAGTTGGTCACCGGATGGCCGATACCTGGCGTTCTCCTCAGATAACCACGGCTTCAATAACGTTGGCATCTACGAAATTTCCACACAGCGCATCACCTGGTTGTCAGATGGGGAAGGGGAAAAGCAATTCCCAAACTGGTCGCCGGATGGAAGCCAGATCGCTTATATTTTCAACCGCGGTACAGTATCCTGGCTGGCGATACAGAAACCTGGCGAGCCGCCGCAAAGATTTCAGATCGAACCAGGCGTACATTACCTGCCGCATTTCCTGCCAGATGGCAACCATATCGTTCTTGGTTTTGATAACCCTCGTCAACCAGATGACTTGTGGTTGTTTTCCCTGGCAACGGGGAAGTTTACCCAATTGACCCATTCCCTTCCGGCTGAATTGGCAGATGCAGCGTTCACCATGCCAGAGGAAATTTCCTACCCCGGTATGGATGGGACACCTGTACCTGCACTGTTGTTCAAATCCCAGCAGCCAAAACCCGGACCGGCGGTCATTCTCGTGCATGGAGGACCGGATTGGTTTTTCGAGATGACCTGGTACCCGCTCATGGCACACATGGCCAGCCGCGGCTGGACGGTTCTGACACCCAACTATCGTGGCTCGACAGGTTACGGGCGAGAGTGGCAGGAAGCCAGTCGTTTTGACTTTGGTGGAGTGGATACGGATGATGTAGCAGCCGGAGCAATCTTTCTCCAACGGGAAGGCCTGTGCGATCCCAAGCGGATTGCGGTCACCGGCCGCAGCCATGGCGGCTATTTGACCGCTTCCTGCATGACGCGTTATCCGGATCTATGGGCAGCCGGATCGGCATTTGTCCCATTCCTGAATTGGTTCACCAACCATAATGAAATCCGACCAGACTTGCAGCAGTGGGATATCGAAAATTTTGGTGATCCAATTGAAAACCATGAACTATGGAAGGAACGTTCCCCGAGCTTCTTCCTGGACCGCATCCTTGCACCGCTGCAGTTGATCTGCGCCAGGCATGACGCACGCTGCCCGGTGAGCGATTCGATTGAGGCGGAAGCTACCCTGCGGCAAATGGGTAAAGAAGTGGAATTGATCATTTACGAAGACGAGGGCCACGCTTTCTTGAAAAGAGTAAACATACTGGATTCCGAAATACGCCGGATGGAATTCCTGGCGAAATATCTGAGCGTTTGAGTCAAACAGAGGCAGGCATGTTCCATCTATCCGTCCTGGACACACACGAAATCGAATCCATCCATCAAGCCAGCCTGCGCATCTTGAACGAGACGGGCGTGATTTTGATAGAGTCCCGCAGTCGGGCAATCCTGACGGAGGCCGGGGCACGCGTGTCGGAGCGACGAGTCTACCTCCCACCGGATCTTGTCGAGAAATGTATCGCCGTGGCTGGCAAGCATACAACCATCCGGGGCAGGGGCGGCACTATCAAAGCCCTCGGGGATGGCTGCCTGTATTTCCACAACCTGGGCGGCGCACCGAATGTTTATGAGGCTGCCTCCGGGACGCGCCGACAGGCGGTCATCGAGGATGTACGCAACGCCACGCGCCTGTTGGATGCACTTGAAAACTGCCACACGATCACACCTTTTTTCACGCCTACGGAAGTGCCCGGCGCGCTCATGAGCCTGGCGATGTACCGGCATGCTTTACCGCATACCCTTAAACCCCTGCAAGGACCAGGCGTCCAGATTCCCGCTGAAGTGCGCTATGCTGTAAAAATGGCCGAGGTGATTGGAGGACCGGCGGAGGTGCTGACTTTGAGTGTTTCGCCGGTCAGCCCGTTGACCATCCCGGACAGCCTGGCGGAAGCTATAATTGAAATTGCCGAGGCCGGCATCGCTTTTGGGCCACTGCCGTGCCCAACGGCCGGGACTACTGCTCCATTTTCTATCTCCGGCGCAATTGCCCAGCAAAATGCAGAGGTGCTGGCCGCCCTGGTATTGGCGCAACTTGTGCATCCGGGACTGCCAATCATTTACTGCGGCCGGCTGGCGATGATGGAGCCGCGTACCGGCCTATCGGTGTGGGGCGGAGTAGAAATGGGCATGGCCTCGGCTGGAACGGTACAGGTGGGTCATCGCTATGGGCTGCCGGTCAATGTGTACGGTTTTTCCACAAATGCCCACGGCCTGGATGCGCAAAACGGTTTCGAACGCGGCCTGAATGCCATCCTGCCGGCACTGGCCGGAGCGGACGAACTATCCGGGATTGGCGAGATGGAGGCGGGGGTAATGGGCTCCTATGCCCAAATGGTGGCGGACAATGAGTTTGCCGGCAGTATCCTGCGGATCCGGAAAGGGTTCAGCGCGCAAGAGGACGCGCTGGCAGTGGATGTGGTTGCGGCAGCCATGTCGTCAACTCGAAATTTTCTCGGGCAGAAGCATACGATGAAGTATCTTAGAACGGGCGAGGTTTATCTCACCCGCCTGGCCGAGCGCTCCTCCTGGGAGACCTGGGAGGCAGGCGGCAAACAGGGGCTGCCAGAACGCGCACAAGCTGAGGCCGAACGGATCTTGCGGGAACACCAGGTGCCGCCGCTGGAGGCAGCCCAGGAGCGTGAATTGGATGCCATCATGGCAGCCGCGGAACTTGAATTGGTAAAGTAATATCCAAAAGGGAAAGGAATTCCATGCTCAATAAGGCGAATGCCATCCAAGATCAATTAATTGCCTGGCGGCGTGACTTTCATATGCATCCGGAACTTGGTTTTCATGAGGAACGGACTTCGAAAACCGTGGCCGAGATCCTCGAGCAAATCGGCTGCCGCGTACGGCGCGGGGTTGGCAGAACCGGGGTTGTAGCTGAACTGGGGGAGGGTAATCCAACTATTGCCTTGAGAGCGGATATGGATGCTCTGCCACTTCAGGAAGCCAACCAGGTTTCATACACTTCACTATACCCGGGACGGATGCATGCCTGCGGGCATGATGGTCATACCGCCATGCTGCTGGGCACAGCCATGCTATTGGCAAAAGAAAAGTTTCCAGGGAAAGTACGGTTTCTGTTCCAGCCTTCCGAGGAGGTGGCCGACGCGGAAGGCATCAGCGGCGCGCCCAGGATGATATCAGACGGCGCGATGGAGGGCGTGGATATGGTCATTGCCCTGCATGTCGATCCTGCGACTCCGGTTGGCAATATCCGGGTCGAGTCCGGGGCTGGTTCGGGCGGGGTGGACTCGTGGTTCGGGGTTGTTATTGGAAAGGGGGGCCATGGAGCCAAGCCGCAAGAAACGGTTGACCCATTCTACATGACTGCGCATGTCATCTTTGCCTTGAATGCAATCGTTTCCCGACGGCTGCGCCCTTTCGACCCGGCAGTGGTGAGCATCGGTTCGATCCGAGGCGGATACACAGAAAATGTCATTCCGGACAGGGTCGAGATAACCGGCACCCTCCGTTATACCGAAAAACGCGTTCAGGAACAAATCCATGCCGAGATCAAACGGGCGTTTGAAGTAGTGCGTTCCCTGGGCGGAAATTACGAGCTGCGGATTGAACTCGGGGATATTCCCATGCAAAATCACCCGGAGGCGGTAAAGCTGATCCGGGAGACGGCTGGAAGCTTGCTTGGCGATGAACATGTCCTTTTGCCGACCCAGGAACTTGGGGCAGAGGATTTCGGTCGATTTTCAGAGCTTGCTCCGGGTGCGATGTTCACCCTGGGGACGCGCATCGAGGGGGATGAACGCTTCGGCCATAACCCGCTTTTCGATATCGACGAACGCGCCCTTGCGATAGGGACGGCTATCCTAAGTGAAAGTGTACTGAGATACTTGCGCGCGAAGGCAGTTGAATCAGCAGGATCAAAGTAACTTTCAAATAGATGAGGCTATCGGCCCGTATAATGGTAATTGCGGGTTCCTGGTCGGGCCAAATCGACGACAGCGCGTGAACAATGCCTGTCGATGTGAACAGCAACGCCTGCTTTGGAACGTAGTGATGGCCCCGCTGAATCTGCTGTGGGAAGGAGATGATTTCCCAGATGTTTTCCCTGGCGGCGATGGTTGTCAAGTCAGGAGACTGGAGCTCAGCCGACAGCTCGGAAATATCTTTTAAAATAGTGGGATGTCTCTCCATACCGCGGGTTGGAACTGACCGCTTCAATTTTTCCAGCCGTTTTTCCAGGTCTGATGTTGATGTGACCATATCGACCAGCCCATCTCTACTTCAAATGAAAGAATTCATAAGTATTTTACAACAAGTTCGCGTACAAATTCTATTGACTGGCAAACCCTCCGTATTTTTGGTTTGGGCGGGATCGGTATCCCGAAACAAGGAGGAACAATTATGGGAGGAAGAGAGAAAAGATAGAGCAGAAAGAAAAAAGAGCGATCTATTACAGGTTTTGAGATTTTAAATGTTATTCGTGCAGAGGATACTTAGCATAGGCATGAATGAAAGGGTTTTGGGTGAAGTTTTGTGGGAATTGATCCTATCAAAAAGGGATTGATTTATGCTATTTTGGGGCGTTCTCAGCAAGAAACAGAAAAATTGAGGGGACAGGAACTGAAGGTTTTCGTTCCAGGTAGGGGAAAGTAAACATGATCCCGGCTTACAAGCAGACTGAGGCTAGGAGCAGGATTTATAAAACATGCCGTAAATTGGGGAGGTGAGGTAAAGGCTGGACTGCAAGAGCAGCAAGCCGCCGATGAAAAGGGTATTGGGAGTGCGGTCGGCCAATGCGAGGATCGAGGCACCGAGGGCCAGGCACAGGAGACCGATGCCGGCCTCCCACTGGGTCGCGAACAAGCCGTTGAGGACCCGGGCATCCCCGGTAGTTTTGGGCGTGCGCATGAAGGTGGTTTTGAATTGGATCAGCGCCTGGAAACTGGCGAGGGCGACAACCCAGCCGACACTGAACATGCCGTACATGGACCGGAAGGCCAGCCCCCAGGAGAGTTTCAGGGCATTGCGCAAAACCCAGGCAAGCCGCCATAAGTTCAAAAGGATAAAAATGAACGCCAGGCTGATCCAGGGGCCGGTAATAGGCAGGATCGTGAAATGCGCTGCACCCAACTTGATCATCCCGCCCGCCACCAGGAAGCAGACGAATGCAAAATTGAAAGCATCAGAGAACCACTGCAAGCAGCCTGCCAGGTAAAAGTAACGCTGCGCCAGAGTGAGCCGGTTCTGCGGATCGATCCAATGCGCCCAGGGCATCAGGGATTCCCAATGCGTGCGCAGGATCTGGACGTTACCAAAACACCAGCGGAAGCGTTGTTTTTTCAACCCGGCAAAAGTGCAGGGCATCAGCCCGCGGCCCAGGCTGCGGTGGAAGTATAAGGATTTATAGCCCAATTTCAGGACACGCAGGCTGGCCTCAGCGTCCTCCGTGACGCACCATTCACTCCAGCCGCCAATTTCCTGCAGGACCGACTTGCGGATCAGGCCCATCGTCCCGGAGAAAATGATGGCATTGTGCTCATTACGAACCGGCATGGGCACCCGGAAGAAATATTCGTAGGAGTAATACATAGCCTCCGAAAAGTCGCCCGGCTTAAAATCGCGGTAATCCTGCGGAGCCTGGATAAAAGCCACCTGCGGATCGGTAAAGGCTGGAACCAATTCACGCAGGAAGGACGGCTCCACCTGGTAATCTGCATCGATCACGCCGATTAACTCTGCTGAAGGGGAGGTCTGAGTTAACCCGAAATTGAGCGCGCCGGACTTAAAGCCCGGCCAATTATCGAGGTGGATGAACCTGAAGCGCGGACCCAGCTCCCGGCAGAGTCTTTCGATCGGGCGCCAGGTACTTTCATCCGGCGTGTTGTTGTCGACAACCAACACCTCGTAATTTGGATAATCCAATGCAGCGAGAGCCCGCAGGGTTTCCTCGACAACCTGTGGGGGTTCATCGTAGGCTGGTAGATGCAGAGAAACCATCGGCAGGAAGCCCGGCGCTGGATTCAAGCGTTCGATCCGGTTATGCCACCGTACCCGGCAGCTGATATCGATATTTTCAAACATATGGGTCAATGCCACCAAGGAAGCAATCGATTGGAGGAATAAGAACATCAGGGCGACGGCAAAGGAGGCAGGCGCAAGTTCCGTGGCAATTATGACGGAGTAGGCATAAACCAGAAAGAGCGGGGTAATGATCAGTGTGGTCAGCCAGGCCACCTGGCCGAAGGCATTCCAGTCACGCAAGCGCCAGATGCAAACCAATCCCAGCGCGGCCGTCAGGGCGGTGAGGAGCATTACTTCCGACGGCCGGCCAAAGGTTAACAGCGCAAAGACATCGCCCAGTCCCAATACAGCCGCCAACCAAACAAGAGAAATGGCTGTATGTAACCGGCGTAAACGTGCGCCTGCCAGCAATAAAACTACGAGGCTGAGAGTGAACCAAGCTCCAGTTAGAAATAACGCGCGGAGTATCAAGGAGGTTGCCTGTCTACGAAAGACGTGCTAATAATAATCTGCTCAATGGGATGGCTATGGCGAGCAACCCGGCAGCCAGCCCCCAGACAAGGACCACCCGAAGGGTGTCAGACCGTGGCAAAGGATGGGTGACCCATATTACTAGAGCCCATAAGGCGGCAAGCGGCGCGAAAACGAGCGTGCCCAACCCGGCCGGAGCCAGCCCAAGAAAAGCCAAGGCGAGCAAACGAAATGCCGGAGTGAGTGTCTTTGAAGATTGAATAAGCGGTTTTTGGACATTGCGATTTTTAGGCACACTCAAGTGGTCCCCGTCCTGACCTGCCACCAAATAGAATCGATCATCCTCGCCCGTGTATCTCAGGATGAGGGTCCGTTCCTGTTCCAATTGCTCATTGTTTTTTTGAAATACAGCAGGTACCATTAATTAGAATTCCCTTTTAACTGCTGATTCTCTATTAAAACTCAAGTGTTACTGCAGGCGGACCTACACCTGTCGGGAGCGTTTTTTGCATTGGAGTGTAGAAGAGAAAGGGGAGCATCAAAGTACACTATGATGATTATCCATTATATCATCTATACAATAATTAATCATTAAGGGTGGCAAACGGAGCTTTATAAAGAGGTAGCAAAGAATAAACAGAGGCCGCCAGATGTGGCAGTCTCCGATCTCGAAGGTAGTCATAAGTGGCGGCGGAATTCCACTCCGACCTACTTTTGGTACAGCCGCTGGAATGCCGGGCTGAACCCCCGATCAAACCTTGAAAGAAAGATGTTCCATAAAGAGGGGGGTGAAGGCGGGCCTTGAAGTCAACTCGATGTAGCCAATCCGACCGGCAAGCTGCTCTGCCTCCTGACGTTTATCCAGCGAGAGCAGCATCTGCCTGGCTCCGACCCCGGCGGCATTGCCAATTTGGCGGAACTTGTCCAACGGCAGGGGCGGGAACATGCCGGTGCGGACGGCCGAGCGCAGATCCAAATAAGTGCCAAAGGCGCCGGCTACAATGAACTCATCCAGATCAGCATAAGTCAAACCGGCCTCCTGGAGCAGGATCTCGATCCCGGAACGGATGGCGGATTTGGCAAGCTGGATCTCGTGAACATCTTTGCGTGTAACCGTGAGGTCGCGCCCCACGCCTGTCTGTGAAGCGGGAACGAGCACATAACCGCCAGTCTGACCTGGTTCAACGCCGGTCTTTAGCGCGCCAGTCGGTTTAACCAATCCACCATCCAATAGTGCAGCCACCACATCCAGGATACCGGAACCACAAATGCCAACCGGAGGCTGCCCCGCAATGGTTTGCCAGATGATCCTGCCGTCCAACCAGCGGGCACGCTCGATAGCACCAGGAGCGGCGCGCATGCCTTCGTGGATGTGTGCGCCTTCGAAAGCCGGACCAGAGGCGCACGAACAGCAGGTGGCTTTTCCATCGGAGACGAGGGCAATTTCAGTATTTGTGCCGATATCCAGGGCGATGATATTTTTACCGCGACTCCCAACGTTTGCGGGCAGGCGCTGCGAAGAACGCGAATCTGTAAACGACGTGATGCCGGTGGCAAGGAGCATGGCGATATGGTCCGCACCAACGTAACCGGCGATGACTGGCGGCAGGTAGGCCATCGAACCGGGGCCGAGGTTCAGACCCAGGTCCCGGGCAGGGATATTGAGCGGACCGGTCACAGCCGGGGAAAAGGGGGCATGCCCAAGTTGTTCGACCGGCAACCCGGCAAACAAATGGTGCATGGCTGTGTTCCCGACCAGCACTGCGTCCAAAACGGAATCAGGGGAAATGTGCGACTCGCTGCACAACCCGATCAAGAGATTGTTGAGCGTGTCCACGAGTACGGATTGGAGTTTTTTGGCTCCGCCTTCTTCACGGCCTGCAAAGGCGATCCGGCTGATTACATCTTCGCCGTATGCGATCTGCGGGTTCATCGCCCCGGCACGTGCCAGGGTCAGGCCGGTTTCCAGATCGATCAGGTAGGCAGCCAGCTTGGTTGTGCCAATATCCACCGCCAATCCATGGGCAGCAGAGCTGCGGACGGCAGGCTTGAGATCCAAAAGGGTCTCCTCGCCATCCAGCTGCAGGCGCTGGGCAGCGGTCAATGATTCGGGCGGGATATCCAATTTCACATCACTGAGCGGCTCAGCCTGGCAGGCCAAACGGAACCCGGCGGTCAGTTCGGCCGGGGTCATTACGGCCTGTTCAACCAGGGTAGGTGGAGTAAGCCGGCCGGAGGCCAGCCGCACCCGGCACTCTTCACACGTGCCGACGCCACCACAAACGGAAGCCAGTCCCACCCCGGCCGATTGGGCAGCCTCCAAGAGGGTCTGACCGGAGCGGGTCTGTGTGCGCCTTCCGAGAGGTTCAAAATCTATATTGAAAAGCTCAGGCATGGCGGTACCGGCAGGTTCCCTTCAGGCTGCAGACCTCACAGGCATCGGTCTGAGCCATTTCCGGTCCAACCCCGACTACGAAGGATACGGATTTTTTTGGAAGCATCATCCCGCCGGAGGTGAGTGCAATCCCAGCCCGGGATGAATCGAGCAAGCTGAAAATCTGCGGCTGGCCGATCTCCACCGGCCATTCCGGGCTGCCCGGGCTGAGGGGTGTGGAGGCGGTTAATTCTTCAGCCACAACCTGGTCGGCGATCCGCCGGCAGACATGTTGGGCAAGGATTTCAACCACTGCGTTCCCCAGGCCGTCCAAGGCCATGGCATAGCGTGGGTCTTCTCCGAACAAACTGGAGACAGCTTGCTCCAATTCCGGGCCAATCGTGCAAACGGCAGCGACCACGCGCTGCGCCCCGCCCAGATGACTTGCCACCTGGGGACCGGTCAGCGTTGTTCCGCCCTCCAGGTGGATCCGTTCGTGGCGGTGGTCGCGCACCTGCGCCTCCTCAATCAAGGCGAGGGGATGGATGAGACTCAATCCCTGAGTATAAGCTCGTTCGGCTGCCTGCATGAGCAGCGGTTTACGGAGGCGAACGACCTGCGGGTCGATACCCTGACCGTAAAGAATTTCGTCCGTACTTATTGTGAGATTCCAATCGGTTAATAA
>JADGQB010000331.1 GCA_017882145.1 Anaerolineales bacterium | reverse complement strand
ATGAGATCAATATTGCGGTAGCCAACCATTACCCGGGTAAAGCCAAGGAAGATAAGGAAGATGATTTATCCTGATCGAAAATTCTGGAACGAACAGCAGAAGGTACTGCGGAAAAGCCTGACGCACCCGGATCAGCACTCAAAGGCAATCGAATTATTCCTGGACCAGCACGCCAGGGTGCACGCGGCCGGGATGTCCGGCGCCGGATTATGGTCGTTTGAAGATGAGGTACTGGAGCGCGTCAGTGCAAGGCAGATGCGCCTGATCCCGCGCAACGGCGAGCATTCGATCGCCTGGGTGGTCTGGCACATGACGCGCATCGAAGACGTCAGCATGAACCTGCTGGTGGCCGCCAGCCCGCAAGTGCTGTGCGCAGAAGATTGGCCGGAGCGGATGAAAGTCCGCGTGCGGGATACCGGCAACCTTATGTCGCCTGCCGGAGTGGCCGAACTGAGCGCATGCATAGATATGGAGGCGCTGCGGGATTATCGACTGGCAGTTGGCCGCCGCACGCGGGAGATCGTGAAGCAGCTCAACCCGCAGGACTTGAAGCGAAAAGTTGAACCGGCCCGGCTGCAGCAAATCAGCCGGGAAGGGGCGGTGGTCGCGGCAGCCCAGGACTTGCTGGACTACTGGGGCGGCCTGACACTTGCAGGCCTGCTGCTGATGCCCCCCACCAGGCATAATTTCATCCACTGGAACGAAGCGTTGAAGATCAAGCAGAAATTCGGCAAGGAATTTAATGAGATTTCTTAGGCGCTTACATCTACATCCTTTTCTGATCGGTATTTTTCCGGTACTTTCCCTTTACGCACACAACCAGAGCCAATTGCAACCAGGCGCAGCCTGGCGTTCCCTGGCAGTCATCCTGGCAGGTACAGGGCTGGTTTTTGTGCTCCTGCGCTGGATTACCGGTGATTGGACCCGGGCCGGTTTCATAACTACGTATTCGTCATTTCTGTTCTTCATTTACGGCCCGGTAAAAGATATAACGACCCAGCAAAAGCTCCATTTTGGAATTATTAACCTGGAGTCAAACCGCTATTTGCTTTCACTTTGGTTGATCGTTCTTATTGTGGGGATTTGGCTGCTGGTGCGGAAGGTGCCTCGCAGCGAAACCAGCCTGATGACCTTTAATCTAATGGCCCTGGCAACTCTCATCCTGCCGTTGATCTCGATCACTTCCTACTCATTATCGAACCCCAGCATTTCGACAGCCAAACAACCAAAAGTTCCGGTAAGTCAGGCAGCAAGCGCCCAACCGGATATTTATTACATCATCCTGGATATGTATGGGCGTTCGGATACCATCCAAAGCGGGTTTGGATACGATAACTCGGCCTTCCTGGATACACTAAGAAGCCAGGGGTTTTACGTGGCGGCCTGCAGCAGCTCGAACTATACACTTACCCAACTATCAATGGCATCTGCGCTTAATATGAATTATCTTCCAGCACTTGGAAATCAATTTACAGCCGGGCATAGCTATGATAGTAAAGCAGCCAGCCTGATCAGGGATAATGCCGTCCGCCACTATTTGGCGCAGTACGGATATGCCTTTGTTTCCTTTGAAACCAGGTACCCCTTCTTAAACATAACCGATGCGGATGTGCTGATTTCAATGCCCAATAAGAATAAGTACATCCAACCTTTCGAAATCGTTCTACTGGAGCAAACCCCAGCCATCCTGGCTGTAAATGAGATTGGAAAGCTGGCCGGGATCTATAATTTCGGCGATGTCCGAAAATTCGGGAGTATCTACGATAGCATTTTATTTGATTTGAACTCACTTTCGAATCTCCCCAGCTCCATCCAGAGCCCCAAATTTGTGTATGCTCATTTGACCATTCCACATCCGGTTTTCGTATTTGGCCCGAATGGTGAATATACCGGAAATGACGAAAGACTAACGGGCGGGGTTAATGAGGAACCTGTCGACTCTACGGCTTACGCGCTTGGGTATACCAACCAGGTGAAATATATCGATGGCAGGATATCACAAATTGCTGAGGAGATCATCGCCCATTCAAAGAACCCGCCAGTGATCATCATCCAGGGCGACCATGGTTTTGGTGGTTGGGGGAACGCGGCAACGCGTCTGCCCATCCTGAACGCGTATTATTTGCCCGGAACGCAATCCAACCAACTGCTTTACCCGGGCATTACTCCGGTAAACACTTTCCGAGTGGTGCTGGACACGTACTTCCACGGGCAATTCGGGTTATTGCCAGACCTGAACTACCTCAGCAGCACCGACGACAATTCTTATGATGCCGTTCTGAATAAAAACCAGCCGGTTGGATGCCAACCGAAATAGTGCCAAAAATATTCTTATGATATAGTTCGTTCAAATCCAATTTTAGCCCTGAGGACTCATGCCAACCGCAATCGTCGAATGTATCCCCAACTTTTCAGAAGCCCGCCGCCCGCAGGTGGTGGAAGCCATCCTGGCTGCCATCACAGGCGTGACCGATATCAGCCTGCTCGACCACAGCTCGGATAACGACCACAACCGCAGTGTGATCACTTATGCCGGGCCGCCGGCAGCAGTCGAAGAAGCCGCCTTTCGGGCCATCCGGAGAGCAGCCGGGTTGATCAACCTCGACCAGCACAGCGGATCGCACCCGCGCATCGGCGCCACGGACGTGGTACCGTTCGTGCCGATCTCGGGCATCAGCATGGAAGAATGCGTCCAGATGGCGCGCAGGCTGGGCGAACGCGTCGGCAGGGAGTTGAAGATCCCAGTCTATTTATATGAAGAAGCAGCCACGCGTCCGGAGCGGAAAAACCTGGAGAACATCCGGCGCGGGCAGTACGAAGGGCTCAAGGCGGAGATCGAGACCAACCCCGAAAGGCAGCCGGATTTCGGTCCCAGCCAGCTCGGACCGGCCGGGGCCAGCGTGATCGGGGCGCGCCAGCCGCTGATTGCCTATAACGTTTACCTGGACAGCGAAGATGTCAGCATCGCCAAAGCCATCGCCAAAAAGATCCGGCAATCCTCCGGCGGGCTGCCATCCGTGAAGGCGCTGGGGATGCTGGTGGAAGGCCGGGCGCAGGTCTCAATGAACCTGACGAACTTCCGCCAGACCTCCGTCAGGCAGGTGGTGGAAGCGATCCGGGCGGAAGCGAAGGAGCTGGGCACCGGAATCCACCACTGCGAGCTGATCGGGTTGATCCCGCAGGAGGCCCTGATCGAGGCGGCGGTCGAATACCTGCAATTGTACGGATTCCAGCCCGGGCAGATCCTGGAGAGGCAGCTATCCGAGGCCGGCTCACAGCCCGTTCCGACCAACGATCAACCCTTTTTGGAGGCCCTGGCGGCGGCCACCCCCACCCCAGGCGGCGGCTCGGCGGCCGCCCAGGCCGGAGCGATGGGGGCAGCCCTGGTGGCGATGGTGGCGCGCCTGACGATTGGCAAAAAGAAGTATGCCGAGGTCGAGGCGCAGATGAACGAAATCCTGAACCAGGCTGAGCGGCTGCGCCAGGAACTAAGCCAGGCCGTCCAAGCCGATTCCGCGGCTTTCATGGCCGTTTTGGAAGCCTTCAAACTGCCGCATGGCACCGACGAGCAGCAAAAACAGCGGATGGCTGCAATCCAGCAGGCCACCCTGCTGGCCGCCCAGGTGCCGCTGGAGGTGGCCCAGAAAGCGGTGACCGTCATGGCGCTGGCCGAGCGCTGCACGGCGCTGGGCAACCTGAATGCCATCAGCGACGCGGCTTCGGCGGCGGCAATGGCACAGGCGGCCCTGACCTCGGCCGGTTACAACGTGCGCATCAACATCAACGGGTTGAGCGAAAAGGCGGCCGGGGACAGTCTGCTGGTGCAGTTGGAGGCGCTCGAAGTACGCGCCAGGAAACTGGAAAAGGAAATCCATAAGACGTTAAGCGGGCGCGGGGGCATTTTTACAGAATGAAAGCCGACCCGGGTCACGAACAGGAAGTCTGGCTGCGCCAACTGGAGGCGCAGTTGAGCGAGGCGGAACGCCAGGTTTTATCCGGCCTGGACAGTCCGGCCGCCATCCAGACTTTCCTGAACGGCATCCCTTACAGCGAAGACAAATTCTACCGCTGCCCGCTGCGGCTGCTGCGCGACCGCAAAGGGCACTGCTTCGACGGAGCGCTGTTCGCAGCGATGGCCCTGCGGCGGACCGGCCAGCCGGCCCTGCTGCTGGAACTGATCCCGAACGAGCGCGACGACGACCACATATTGGCGATATTCAAACAGAACGGCTGCTGGGGCGCAGTAGCCCAATCCAATTTCACCGGACTGCGCTACCGTGAACCGATCTACCGCGGCCTGCGCGAGCTGGTCATGTCGTATTTCGAAGACTTCTTCAACTCCGCCGGGGAAAAGACCCTGCTCGGGTACCGCGGACCGATCCCATTGAAATCCTTCGACCGGCTGGACTGGTGCTGCAGTGATGCGGGGTTGGAAGCCCTATCAGACGGCATGGACCGCTACCACGTGCGGCGCGTCATCACGGACGAAATGGCGGCTGCTCTGACGCTGGCGGATGAGCGCAGCGTGCGGGCAGGGCTGCTGGGGGCCAAACCGGAGGGACTGTTCAAAGTGCCGGATTGAGGCAGAAAC
>JADGQB010000073.1 GCA_017882145.1 Anaerolineales bacterium | reverse complement strand
TATGCAGGGCATTAACTGCTGCCTCGGAAGCGATATCGCGGATGGATTTTTCCCACTGTTCGTCAATGATGGTTTGTCCGATGCCGAGGATGGCGACTGATCGCATAAAAAACCTTTCTTTCCACGAAGAGACACGAAGGTACACGAAAGATGCATGTTCATTCGAACTGAACATGGCCAGGTTGGATTCTACTCGAAGGTCCTATCAGGGTCTATCAGAATAAAACGTTTTACGCATTACGTTTTACTGTTATATAACCACCACCCTCGATCCATTCTCCGTCTTCTCCACCTCAATCCTGGTTGGGAAGACATCCTTCAATTCCTCAAGGTGGGTGATGACCAGGATCTTGGCGAAATCATCTTTAACTGCATTGATAGCCTGGATCAAGCGCTGGCGGCCGAGGGCGTCCTGAGAACCGAAGCCCTCATCAATGACCAGCATCTGCAGACGCGCACCTTTACGCTGCGCCAGCACCTCCGATAGGGCCAGGCGAATGGCAAAATTGACCCGGAAGGCTTCCCCGCCCGAATACATTTCGTAATCCCGCAGCCCGGCTCCATCACTAACCTGGATCTCGAGGGTTTCGCGCAAGTCTTTGCGTTTTTCATCCTTATATTTGGCCTGGGTCTCAAAATGCAGGCGCATGCTGTCTTCGCTAAGGCGGCCCAGGATTTCATTGGCTTTCATTTCGATCTCAGGCAAGGCCTGCTCGATCAGTAAAGCCGGGACACCATCCTTACCGAAAGCCCGTTCGAGGGCTTTGTAACGACCAACCTGCAAGCCCAGCTCGCCGCGCTCGGCTTCCAGCTTCTTCTTGCGCTTGCGAAGGTCGTCCAACACGGAGACCTTTTGGCGGGCTCCGCCGACCTCCTGGTGCAACTGGTTCTCGCGCTCCTGGATTTCGAACAGGCTGCGTTCAGCAGTTTCCAGGTCAGGCGCCTGGGATTCAGTGGCTGCCAGAGTCACAGCAGCCTGATCGTATTCCCTGGTCTGATCGTTGACCGCCGATTGCTGACTGCTGATCGCCTCCCCAAGGTTGGCAATTTCATCCTCGAGCGGCTTGAGGGCGGCGCGGGCGGAGGCAAGCGCCCGGTATTCGCTTTCAGCCGGGCGGGCTTGCAGTTCCAGACGGCGGGCGGCATCGTGACCGGCGGCTTCATACCCCAGGGCGGTCAGTTCTTTATCCACACCCGCCAATTTCTTGCGGGCATCCAGAGCAAATTTTTCCTTATCAAGCAACTTCGTGACTTCAGCCAGCCGTTTTGCTCCGCTCTGCTCCCATTCTCCGGACTGCTTCTTGAAGCTCTCAAGCCGTTCGGACAATTGGGCGACGCTGTTGGAGGCAATCAATCGATCGTTGTCAGCCGAAGCGGTATTCGAAAATTGAGATTCATAATTGGTAATCTGGATGGCCAATTCTTCCATGGCCGACTTATTGGTGCGCCAGCGGTCACCCATTTGGCGGCCTTCCACCTGGAGTCCCTCGAGCGTGGACTGGCGATGTTCCGGACTGAGCGATTGTCCGCATAAGGGGCAGACCGCCCCCTCAGCTGCGCTAAGTTTTTCGATGCGGATCTTGAGCTCATCCATCTCGGTTTTCAAACTGGCGTTCTCGGTACGCAATCCGGCTTGCTTTTCGCGACCTTCCTGGATCTGCTTTTGCAGCGCAAGGCGTTCCGCCAGTTTCACTTCGGCCTGCTCCAGCGCCTGCCTGGCGCCGGACAGTCCTGCCTGGTAACCTTGCGCGGCGGAGGCCGTGTCACCGATCGCCGTACATTGTTCTTCCAGGCCAACCTTTTCCTGCTGCAAGCGGGCGTGTTCCGTCTCGATTTCCCGCAGCAACGGCTGGCGGCGCTGGTCATATTCCCGGAAGCGTTCGGCAACCTGCTCCCATTTTTCCAGATCGAGGCGTGCCTTGAGCAGGCTGGCATAGGCGGCTTCGACTTCGGAGCCACGCCCGGCCAGAGCTGCATGGCTGCTGCGTTCGGTCTCTTTCAATGCCAGCCGGGCCTGGAGTCCGGCAAGGTTTGCCTGCGAATGCTCCAAGGCCTCGCCCAGTTTTTGGACCAGCTCGCGCTGCCTGTCCAAAGCGGCCCGCACCTGCTTGATATTAGCAAGGGCGGCCTCCTGCAACTTGCGGCTAGCGGCCAGGCCCTTGAGTTGGTTTTCAAGCTCGGCCAGGTGCGCCTTGCGCGGTTCTTCCTCGCTCAACTCGGCATCAATCTCGGCCACGCGCCCATCCACCGAATCCAGCTCGTGTTCGACGGCTTTGCGGCGCTCAGCCGCCCGCTCCCGGTAGACTTCCCAGGCTTCCAACCCAAGGATGTTCCCCAATATTTCCTTGCGACGGGTGGGCGGCTGCTGGGCAAACTGATCGGCCCGGCCTTGCAGGAAAAACGAGACATTGACAAAAGTTTCGTAGTCCAGACGCAAGACCTGCTCGATGCGCGCCTGGGTATCCCGAAGGGTGCGTTCGGTGAGCGGGCGCCAGTTGTGCGGACCATTGACGGAGGGGGATTGAGCATGGTTAATGTTCTGTGGGCCGTCATCGGCGATTTGAAATTCCAGCGAGGTGCCTTTGCCACGCGGCAGACTGCGCAGTACGCGGTAAAGATTGGTCTCATAGGCAAAGGTGAAGACCACTTCCGCGGCCTTGGACTGCAGGTTGACGACCGCCTCATCGCGTTTGCGCGCCTGGCCGAACAGCGCCCAGGTGATCGCATCCAGCAGGGAGGATTTACCGGCTCCGTTCGAGCCGGAGATACACGCCAGGTCAAAGCCGTTGAAATCGATTTCGACCGGATCGCGGTAGGACAGGAAGCCTGAGAGTTTGAGATGGATTGGAATCACGCGGCAATCGTAAATGGTAAAACGTAAAACGTCAATCAGCAATAAGCGGCCAGCTGTCAGCGTTCAGCTATCAGTGTTTGGCAATCAGCGATCAGCAATATCCTGAGGTTACGATGATAGAAATCCGGCAATTGCTTGCCCAACCTTCTGACTAATGTTATCATGCTCGGGTGTTCACGAATGTATTGGGGCGCAACCGCACCCGCTTGATCCTGGCAGTTATTATCCTGATAACCATCCCCTGTTACTGCCTGGGGTTTATTGTGATACAGATCGCGCCAATTCACAATGCCCCAACGGAAACGCCAACACCATCCGAAACGCCCACCCCAACGGCAACTTTCACGCCCACCGCGACCTTCACACCAACTGCGACGCCAACTACCACGAGTACCCTGACAACCACTCCAACGAATACCCCGACGATCACTCCAACCAGTACTTTCACCCCATCCAATACGGCAACCCTGACACCGCCGCCTACCCTGACGCCTACACCGACAATCCCTCCGACGCCGATCCCTTCGGATACGCCCCTTCCAACTGAAACGCCATCCCAGGTTCCGACCTTATAAGTTGAGGCTAAACAAAACTTGCCATGACAGAAATCCTGCCTTTTCTCAAAGATCTGATCTCCGCTCCCGGCCTTTCCGGTTACGAGGACCCCGCCGCCAATATTATCGCAGATAAATGGCGACCGCTTGTTCATGAAATCAGCCGCGGCACGCTCGGCTCGCTGCAGGGATTGCGACGCGGCACAGGCAAAGAGCCGCGTCCATCCGTGATGATTGCAACGCATATGGATGCAATCGGCCTGATGGTAACCGGCATCACGGATGGTTTCCTGCGCATCACGCGTGTGGGAGGAGTGGATGTGCGCGTACTGCCCGGCACTCCGGTTAATGTATTTGCCACAGGCGCAGGCGCCTCCGGCACGGGTGCCACAGGCGCAGTTACCAGCGCTGGAGAAGCAAACGTACGGCCGCCTCTGCCCGGCGTGGTTGCCCAGCCCTCCGCTCAACTCCTGCCCGATGAAGCAAGGGATGGACCGGTCGCGCTGGAGCACCTGTTCATCGATACCGGCCTGCTTCCACAAAAAGTCTCGGAACTCGTGCGCGTCGGCGACCTGGTCTCATTCGCCCAGCCACCGGCCGAGCTAAGCGGCGAAACGCTGACCGGTCATTCATTGGATAACCGCGCCTCGGTAGCTGCACTGACGGTCTGCCTGGAAGAGCTGCAGACCCGCCCGCATGTTTGGGACGTTTGGGCAGTGGCCACTTCGCAGGAGGAAGTCGGCGCCATCGGAGCGGCAGGTTCAGCTTACAAATTGCGACCCACGATTGCCATCGTGGTGGACGTAACCTTCGCCAAAGGCCCGGGGGCTTCAGATTGGAGTACCTCCCCGCTAGGCAAGGGCCCTACGATTGTCATAGGGCCAAATATCCACCCAGCTTTGCACAAGAGCATGAAAGAATTGGCCGATAAGCTCGAAATACCTTATACCCTGGAATATACTCCCAGCCACTCCGGCACAGACGGTTGGGCCACCCAAGTGGCGGCGGAAGGCATCCCGACACTGGTGATAGGCCTGCCGCTGCGTTATATGCACACTGCGGTGGAACTGGTGGCGCTCAAGGATATCCAGCGCACTGGACGCCTGCTGGCTGAGTTCATCGCCAGGCTTGGGCCAGATTATATGGATAAGATAGTTTGGGATAAATAATAATGCCCACGATTGGAAACGCTCAACTCAAATTACTCGAAAAGCTTTGCAACGCCTGCGCCGTCTCAGGTGATGAGGGTGAAGTACGCAGCATTGTCATGGAGGAGATAAAGGGCCATACGGATGAGGTCAGGGTGGATGCGGTTGGCAATGTGCTCGTCACGAAAAAAGGCAACGGTAAAAGCCCTTCGACTTCGCTCAGGACAAGCCAGCCTCACCTGCGCGTGATGTTGACGGCTCACATGGATGAAGTCGGCTTTATGCTGGTCGCCGACGATGGCGAGGGCCTATTCCGCTTCGAAACCGTCGGCGGTATGGATGTTCGCCAATTGCCGGGCAAAGCGGTGGTGGTCGGCCGGGAGCACCTGCCCGGCGTGATCGGGGCGCGACCAATCCACCTGACCACCGCCGAAGAACGCAAACAGAAGATCTCACTGGATGCACTGCGCATTGACATCGGTCCGGGTACAACCAAGGTCAAGCCGGGTGATTGGGCAACCTTCGCGACCCGCTTCCAACGCAGCGGCCCGTCGGTGCTGGCAAAGGCGCTCGACGACCGGCTGGGAGTCGCAACATTAATCGAACTTATCAAGCACGCTCCGCCGGAGATCGACCTGCTGGCAGCATTCACCGTCCAGGAGGAAATTGGGCTGCGCGGGTCGAGAGTGGCTGCCTACACTTTTAACCCTGATATTGGAATTGTGCTGGATTCCACCCCTGCCAACGACTTGCCGGATTGGGAGGGTGAAGAAAATATCGCTTACAATACCAAGCTCGGTCTTGGCCCGGCCATCTATGTCGCGGATGGCTCCACCATCTCAGACCCGCGACTGGTGCGCTGGCTGGCTGAAACCGGCACTGCATCAAAAATCCCCTACCAATTCCGTCAGCCAGGCGGCGGTGGTACGGATGCCGGAGCCATCCACAAAACGCGCAGCGGGATCCCAAGTATCTCAGTCTCGGTGCCGCACCGCTACACCCATTCTGCAATCTCGATCGCGCGGATCGACGACTGGAAAAATACCCTGGCGCTGCTCCAGGCTGCCCTGGCCAATCTCACACCAGACCTGCTGGCGTCTGAGCGGGCATAATCCATCCAGGTTTATCCTTCTTCCCTTTTGGTGAAAACATGAAACAATTGATCCAGAAACTAACTGAAACGTTCAGCCCTTCCGGCTTCGAGTCTGCCATCCGGGAGGTTATCAAGCAGGAAGTACAACCCCTGGCCGACGAAGTGCGTGTGGATGCGCTTGGAAATTTGATCGTCCGTAAAGGCGCCAAAGCCAAAAACGGTAAACGGATCATGCTGGCTGCCCACATGGATGAAATCGGCCTGATGGTCTCACATATCGACGAAAACGGTTTCATCCGCTTTTCAAACATAGGCGGCATCCGAACGGGCGGCCTGTTGAGCGGACGAGTTCAATTTACCAACGGCACGCAGGGACTCATAGGAGTTGAAAGGGACCTGTTTGCAGCGAAATCTCCGACATTCTCCCAGTATTACATCGACGTCGGTGCAACCAGCGCCAAAAACTGCCCGGTAAAGATCGGGGATGTGGCGGCTTTCAAACGGCCTTTTCTCGAACTAGGCCAGCGCCTGGTGGCCAAATCCATGGATGATCGCATCGGCTGTGCAGTGCTGATCGAGGCCTTGCGCGCCTTGAAAACCAGCCCGCACGAGCTTTATTTCGTTTTTACCACCCAAGAAGAGGTCGGCCCGCGCGGGGCGGCGACATCCGCCTTCGGGATCGATCCGGAGATCGGGCTGGCGGTGGATGTCACCCTGACCGGCGACACCCCCAAGAGCAAGTATATGGCGATCAGCCTCGGTAAAGGTCCGGCGGTCAAGGTCAAAGATACCGGTATGCTGTCTGACCAGCACATTGTGGAATGGATGTGTTCAACTGCCGAAAAGAAGCGTATCCCCTACCAACGCGAAGTGCTGGATGGCGGTTCGACGGATGCCATGGCGATCCAGATGACCCGGTCGGGAGTCCTGGCGGGCTGCCTGTCGGTACCCTGCCGTTACGTGCATACTCCGTCTGAGATGGTAGATTATGAAGATGTCCAGAATTCCGTGAAACTGCTGGTGGCACTGATAAGCGCTCCGTTAAATTTGTAAGATGTAAGATTGTTACATTGGGATTTCATGGAGGATATCCATGAAATCCCAATTTTTATTACTCCGGTTGAAAAGGTATATTCTGAAAGGAAAAAATGGATGGCATAGCCGAATTTGAGAGTCGCCTACCGCAGGCTCTGCGGACTGTCTTCCGAAGCCTGAAGAGCCCAAAGGCCATCCAGGCATACCTGGACAGCCTGCCGTACAAAGCCGAGGAGTTAGACCGTTCCCCTTTGCGGGTGATGAGCGACGGTCAGGGTCACTGTCTGGATGGGGGCATCTTTGCCGCCCTGGCACTCTGGCGGATCGGGTTCCGCCCGCTGCTCGTGGATCTGGTGCCGGCACCCGGGAGTGACGATGACCACGTGCTGGCAGTCTTCCAGGTCGACGGATTGTGGGGGACGCTCGCCAAGTCGAACTATCCCAACTTGCGCTATCGCGAGCCGGTCCACCGCAGCCTGCGAGAGCTGGTCATGACATACTTCGAGTTCTATTTCAACCTGGAACGCGAAAAGACTTTGAGGGGCTATACCCGCCCGCTGGACTTATCCAAGTTTCAGGACCCTGCCTGGATGTGGGAGGAAGAGGGCATAAAGAAGGTCTCAAAGCGGCTCTACAGTCTGAAACCCATCCAACTCATTTCGGAAAAAAGTGCGGCCAAATTGAGTGTGTCGGATGAACGTACCTACCGGGCCGGAACTTATGGGACGGATTTCAACTGGTCGTACGGGGCGAGGTAGGAAACATTAGAACTCGGTGACCGGTTTCAGCGCCAGCGGCGGGTAGACCTGACCGGGAACAGGCGGCATGGGACTGTAAACCCAGTCCAGCTCCACCAGCCCGGCCTTGACCCCGCCTACGCGGCGGATACCCTGATAGGTGCCGCGTAGGAGAACATCTTCCATCGTCAACGCCATACTAAAAACAGCCAACGGGGAGCCTTCCGGGATAACTTTCAACTCATCTGAATAGACGGAAGTGGAGAACAGTACGTGCTGGCTATCCAGGCTCTGGGTCTGGATGGCGGGGATGAGCAGCGGGTAACCATCCAGGCCGATGTAGCATATAAATTTCAGATTGTCGAGCTTGTCGACGAAGGCACGCGTCCAGGTATTCATTACAGATTGTTGGCCTAATTTGCGTCCGAGTGTGCGCGCCAGCATGGTTTGAAGAGCGGCGAAGATGATCCAGTTCATCGGCAGGGGTGATTTACCGGTCTGTGAAAGCAGATCCAGGTAATATACGGTGTGCACGCCAAAATAAGCGTTGTATCGGAACATCGGCACGTTGTTGTAAAAATCGTATTCCGGGCCGTTTTTGGCAGAGTGGGTATAAGTAGCCTTGCCGCGCCAGATATTCTTATCCAGGCTCATGATCAGGAAGCCGGTTTTGGAATTGGTGAGGAGGTGCTGCTTGGACATCCCTTCGGTGAACTGGCCGAAGCACATTTGCGCCGGAGCACAAGCCATCAACGAGGAGAGCAGGGTCACATGCGGCAAGCCCTGCGGAGTGACAGTGGCAAGCAGACCGATTTTCAGCTCCGGGCGGGTGCTCTGGATATCTTGTTCCGAAAAAGAGATCAGAAGTGGTTGAGGGGTCATGGGTTGCTCCAATTATTTTTTGGGCAGAGTCATAAAATAATCACTGGAGACACTTGCAAATGCAGCAAGTGCAAGTTCAACAGGGATAAACGGGAAAGTTTTTGGATAAACCATTTTTGGGTAAAACATTCTCTTCATCTCCGTTTACTCAGGTTACAAATCATGGCTACAAGTCCAGACGGGTGGCGCCGGTGGCAAGGATGTGCTGCGGGGAAAAGCCAGAGGCTTTGGCGATCTGTTCGCAATGCGCCAGTTCTTCACGGCTCAACAGCGGTGTTTTAGCATAGCTCCATTCCAGGCCGAGGCGGATGTACTGGTCACGGCACAGGTTGTTGAAGGAACACAGTTCCCAGCGGGAAACCGTCCCGTGAAGATTATCAGCGAGGTAGCGACCAATCGCAGACAGGTTCTCATCAGAGAGAGTTGCGCCGGGAATGAGCGGGGTGCGGATCCACAAGCTGGCAGGATGCCCCTGATTGTGCAAACTATCGCGGATATGCTTCAGGTTTTCCAGGATGGTTGCGTTGGAGACACCAGTGAACTGTTGGTGTAACAGCGGGTCAAGCAATTTCAGATCAAATAGAACGAGATCAGTATAAGGGAGCAGCCGGTCGAGGGTGTGGATCGAACACAAGCCGCAAGTATCGAGTGCGGTGGAAATGCCCTGCTCTCTCAAACTGCAAAGAAGCGCTTCGGCAAAGTCCGGCTGAAAAGTCGGTTCGCCGCCTGAGAGGGTCACCCCGCCGCCAGACTTCTCATAGTAGACCTGGTCCTTGAGCAGTTCAGCCAGCGCCTGATCCACTTTCATGGTTGTCCCGAGGGCCTCGAGCGCCCCAGAGGGGCAGACCTGGACGCACTTCCCACAGGCTTCGCAGCGTTCGCGATCAATCTGCAGGCCTGAGGCAGTCATCGTCAGGCAACCATTTGGACAGGTTTGCACACAGGTGTGGCAAGCAATGCAGCGCACAGAGAACCACTGCGTCTGCAAGCGGGTGGAAAGGCTTTCGGGGTTGTGGCACCATGCGCAGTGGAGAGGGCAACCCTTGAAAAAGACGGTGGTGCGGAGGCCGGGACCGTCTTCGGTGGAGAGGCGCTGGAGGTGGAGGAGGAATCCTTGAGGCGAGGAATTGATCATGAAGATTTTTTGAAAAGATTACCGCGAAGGTTTTTTAATTTGTATCTGAGGTGAATGCACTTTGGGCGACCATAAAGGTGGGCGACCACAAGGGTCGCCCCTACTGATGACGATAAGGATGAGGTTAGCGCATATTATGGCTTTCGCGGGCGATGATCTCGTTTTGCAGTTCGCGCCCGATGGAGGTGAAATAGGCGTTATAGCCGGTGACACGCACCAAAAGATGGCGATAATTCTCCGGATGCTGCTGGGCATCCCGCAGCAACCCGGCATCAATCAGGTTAACCTGCAGGGCCGATCCGCCGTTCTCGATATAACCCTTAAGAAAAGCTTTGAATTTCTCGCGGTGCTCAGGATCACGCAAGATGGAGGGGTTGAAGGTCATGGTGTGGCTACCACCGTTGGGCAGTACGTTCAGGTAGCCAGCCCAGTCGCCTTTACCATCGACGGCCTTGCCACCCAGAACTTTGCCCACCGAGTTGACGTTGGCGGTCGGACCATTAATGTCGGCACCGTTGGAGGGGCAGAGAGCATTCGACAGGAACTTCCCGCGCGGACGGCCATCCGGGCTGGCGGGCAGGATGAACGAATCCGCCACCCAGTAGTTCCAGGAGAGCATGCCGGGACGAAACTGGCGGCCGGTGGAACGGGTCTTGTATTTCCAGGTCTCGTCCGTCCAGAGCTCCATCACCTGGCAGGCCAGCAGGTCGGCGTTATCGTCATCGCGGCCGTATTTCGGGGCTTTGTGCTGGGCGCGCGCCTGCAAGACAGCGTGTCCTTCCCAATTATCCTTAAGGGCTTGCACCAGTTCGGCCAGCGTGCAGACTTTT
Organism: Anaerolineales bacterium; assembly: GCA_017882145.1. GTDB lineage: Bacteria > Chloroflexota > Anaerolineae > Anaerolineales > Villigracilaceae > UBA877. The sequence continues at coordinate 3,389 of JADGQB010000073.1, read as the reverse complement.
TCATCATAGACCAGGTACTTGACCGCCAAGAGCGAATCGACCGTGGTGGCGTAGGTGACGGCTTCGATGGTCACGTAGCCGAGTTCCGAACCGCCTTCATTGATATCCAGTGCTTTTTGGGCGCAGCCGCGCACCAGGCAGGAAACATAGGGTGTGGGGGCATATTTTGCCCGTATGGATTCGGAGCGCTCATACAGTTCCACGATACGGCGGATGATGTGACGGGTCTGGGCGGCATAGGCTTGCCAGAACTGCTCCCAGGTGGCAAATTGAGCCGGGTCGCCAGTGGGCTCGCCCCAACGCTGAGGTTTATCAGTCTTGCCAGTGATCCCGTCCGTGAACGGCAACAGATCATAACCCCCGGTCAAAGTGAGTTCGACGGCCTTTAGCAGGTTCAGGTTGGCATCCACCGTGCCGGAACGGTCGTTGCCAACCATGGTGTTCTCGAGGCAGCCGACCGATGCGTAATCAAAAACGTTGTTTTCATTTATAAAATTTGTCACTCCGGATCTACGGGCTTCGAGCATCATGCCAGCCATGGCGCGCTCGTCGAAGTTGAGCAGGAAGGGCGAACCCTGGCTGGAGGCGATCATTTCGACCACCCGGTCTAGAAGCTTCTCGGGCGAAGCACGGTGCAGACGGACGTTGGGCTTGGGCTCAAGGATGGGTGACATCTCGTCGATTACATCCAGCAGGATATAAGTCAGGGCGTTGGTCATGTCGCGGCCTTCCGGACCCAGCCCGGAGAGATTGAAAAGCTGGCCATAACCGGCGGTGATGCCCTGGTTTCCGCCAGTGCGGATCATGCCATCATAGGCAGTGTTGCAGTGCAGCCAGAAGCACTTGAGGAGCTCCTTGCCAAATTCCGGATCCATCCCATCCTGGATAGATTTATCCCAAACGGGGAGCAGGTACTGGTCGAGGCGTCCGAAGGAGACACCCGGGCCGGGGTAATTTTCGTCGGCCATCACGAGCATGTGGGTCAACCAAAGGGATTGGACTGCCTCCCAAAAGTTCCGGGCAGGTTCCCAAGGGACACGCGTCAAATTATCGGCCATTTGCAGCAATTCGGATTTGCGGAGCGGTTCGGGCTCGGCTTGCGCCAGGCGGGCGCACTCTTTGGAATATTCGGCGGCCAGATCACGAGCCAAGGTTGCAGCGGTCAACATGGCGCGCATTTGCCCGCCTTTTTTGCCACGCCGGTCAATTGGCGACAGGGCGGCATAAGCCTGTTCCAACTCGGCGTGGACGGATTTCCAGCCATCGCGAATAATCCGGCCGTAATCCGGGATGATATGGCCGGAGGTGGCCCCGGCGTTGCCAAAACCATGGTTGTGGAACCAGAGCATGGCGGCACGGGCGCCCATAGAACCATAGACTTGCCGGTCGCGTTCCTTAGTCTCCTTTTCAGTCAGGCAGGCGGAGGTCTGGATATTAAAGCGGGCCCCGGCCAACAGATCGCCTGGCAGGATCTCTTTGGGAAGATACTTTACCAGAACTTCACGGTTGAACCATGCGCGTCGTTCGGGGAGAGTCCATTTCCAGAATTCTGGATCAAGAACCACAGGGCGGGCAACCTGCTTGAAGGCCGAGCGGAAGGTCTGCAGGAAGGAATAGGTTTCGGGAACGATGTAGAACGAGAGCTCGTTGTACTGGAAATCCCAAGTTGTCCCGGATGTCCAGGAGGTGAACTCGTTATTCCAGGAGCGCGCGACCCCCTGGAAATAATAATCGCGCAACCATTGGATGCGCGAGGATAAGTTGGATGGCGATTTGATGGCGTAGCGAGGTTTTTCGATGACAGGGGTTGTCATGGGCATTCTCCTTGAGGCCGCCACAGGGCTAAAAGCCCCAGGCTCAGGACCAAAGCCCGCTCAAGCGGGCTAATTAAAACCAGCCTCCTTCGTGAAGCATGCGCTTTTAATGATCTTCACCCGGCAGGCATATACGCAAGAGATATTATACGCCCGCAAAGGGTGCCATGCTTATGGCAAGTGATGCTTTTCTACTTCAAATTCCAGCGGAGTGGCTGAAGCAGGTTACCTGACCCAAACAATAGAAACAACCGAAATTGCGCGTAGGTTGGGGGAGGAAGAATATTCTGTTTTTAAGGTGCGGAGGATCCCTTATCGCCCCTGCGGGGTGCCTCGAAAAATGCGCGGGACCGGCAGGCGGGGACGAGATTCGAACCGCGTATCGAAAAAAAAACGAATAGTCCATTCCAACCTCACCCCCATACTGGGGGCTTTCCCCGACCCTCCTTCGACAGGCTCAGGTCGGCGCTCTCCAAATGGAAATGCACCATTTGTAAAGGGGAGTTTATGTAATGAAAGGCCAGGTAGGATCCGATTGATAGACAAGAGCTTACTAATAAGAGAAGGGAATTTAGGTCACTTTTTTCGAAAACAACGCGGAACGAATAGGCTGTGCGGGGAATGGCTGACCAGACCGCCAAGGACGAAGAGAAACGGCCAGGTAGATAGGGAAATGCAGAAGAGTACCCAGTTTTTAACATGGCAAGCATCACGATCCGAACGGAAAATGGAAATTTAGGAAAACTGCGTCAGTCAATATTAGCACAAATGTTTCAATTTCGAAAGGGAATAGAACCGAATTAACAATCCCAATTACTCGTTTAATTGTTGACGGAAGAAGTACAATCTACAGTAAATATCGCGTTTCAACTTCAGTCGCAAAAGCGTGGCATAGAATAAAAAATGGTAAGTGAGTAAAGGAAGGATATACAAATGAAAGCGATTGTTTATGAAAAATACGGGACAGCGGATGTTCTGCAGCTCAGAGAGGTCGAAAAACCTACCCCCAAGGAGGATGAGGTACTGGTAAAAGTTCTGGCGGCCTCCTTAAATGCATATGACTGGCATTTCCTGAGTGCGGACATATTCCTGATCCGTATAACGGGTGGGGGGCTGCTCAAGCCCAAGAACACGCGGCTGGGGGCGGATATTGCCGGGCGGGTTGAAACAGTAGGAAAAAACACCAAACAGTTCCAGCCAGGGGATGAGGTGTTCGGGGATCTCGCCGGATATGGGAACTCCGGATTTGCCGAATATGTAGCCGTCCCAGAAAGTGCCCTGGTGCTGAAGCCGGCGAGCCTATCGTTCGAGCAAGCCGCGGCGTTACCCATGGCGGGCATCACTGCCCTGCAGGCGCTGCGCGATACAGGCAAGATCCAGCCCGGGCAAAAGGTTTTGATCAACGGCGCAACCGGCGGCGTGGGTTCGTTTGCGATGCAGATTGCCAAAGCCTTTGGGGCTGAAGTCACAGCCGTGTGCAGCACGGGGAAAATGGAGCTGGTGCGATCGCTGGGAGCCGACGTTGTGATCGACTATACCAAAGAAGATTTCACCAAAAAAGAGCCGCGGTATGAC